>CAZZWW010000042.1:0-13120 GCA_964657815.1 Vulcanimicrobiota bacterium
CGGCCCGGGGGCAGCGGCCGCTCGGTAGTAACCGGCGACGTCGGCCACCAGCGACAACGCGGCACCGAGATCGCCGGCGGAGCGCTGCGCGTCCTCGATGACGCCGCGCTTGGCCGCCGCCATCAGCTCCCCGGTGCGCAGCTCGTCCGCCACCGCGAAGCGGGCGGGCACGTTGGCCTCGAAGGGGAAGAGATGTAGCAGCCGCTCGCAGAAGGCATGGATCGTCTGGATCTTCAGACCGCCCGGCGTCTCCACCGTACGGGTGAAAAGCCGACGCGCGGCGATCAGGTCGACCGGCATCGGCGCCGGCGCCCCGGTCGAGACGATGGCGTTCCGCAGGTCGCGGTCCTCGAGCATCGTCCACTCCGACAGCGTGCGAAACACGCGCGTCGCCATCTGCGCCGCCGCCGCCTTGGTGAAGGTGAGGCACAGGATCTTGGAGGGCGCGGTTCCGGCGAGCAGAAGCCGGATCACGCGCTGCGTCAGCACGTGGGTCTTGCCCGAGCCGGCGTTGGCCGAGACCCAGATCGAGAAGGCGGGATCGGAGGCCCGCATCTGTCGCTCGCGCAGGTGGTCGGGCACGTCGAGCGGAACGGCGACGGGCTTGTTCACGGGCCGACCTCCTCGTCGCCGGCGAGCGACCATTCGCGGACGCGTGCGAGGTGGTCGTAGGGGCCGTCGGGCTTGGCGTATTTCGGGAACGGCCGCGAGGGATAGCCGGTCTCGAGGTGGCGGAAGCTGGACAGCAGCTGCTTCAGACCGGCGAAATGGCGATCGACGCAAGCGTCGAAGCTTTCGCCGTCTTCGAAGCGGATCGCGCGCACGAAGCCGCCGTCCTTGCCGCCGAGCTTGACGTAGGTGGCCGCGATCTCGCCCCGAGGCGCGGCGCCGAAGCCGCCCTCGCGCAGGATCGCCGCTTCCAGCGTGAGCTGTGGCGCAAAGCCGACCTGCACCTCCCTGGCGCCCGGCGGCTGTCCCGTCTTGTAGTCGGTCAGCGTCGCCGTCCCGTCGATGTGCCGCTCGAGGCGGTCGGCCCGCGCCGTCAGGATGAATTCGCTGGCATCTGCGAGAGCGAAGGCCAGGGCTCCATCCGTCTCCACGTCGATCGAGCCGCCACGGTCGCGCTGCGTGGCATCATACGCGAGGAACAGATCGATCGTCTTGAGCAGGACGGGCCAGCGGAAAGTGCGGAAGACCGGGTCGGCCAACGCCTCGCGGAAGGTCTCCCGCACGATGCGCTCCAGCGCAGCGCGACGGATCGCTGCCGTTCCGTCCGCGGCCGCATTCCCGACGAAGGCGTGCAGCGCGGCATGCATCAGGCTGCCGTAGTCGGCGGCGCCGAGATCGTCCTCGACCTGCGGCAGCCGCTGCAGCCCGAGGATGCGTTGCGCGTGAACGGCATAGGGGTCTCGGCGCAGCGTCTCGATCGCGGTGACGGAGAGCTGCGTCGGCCGCAATGCCAGCGGCGGCCTCGGATTGGGCCGCCGCGCCGGCACCGGATCGGTCAAGGGACGATCGAGGTTGCGGGCGAGCTTGAGCAGGCGCGCGCCGCGCTCGCGCACCGGTTGCCACGCCTTGCCGCCGAGTGCCTCCAGCCGCAGCAGGAAGCGCGACGCCACCGTCGGCGCGCCGCCGCGCTTGCCCGCACGCGACAGCACGACCGTGCCGGTGCCCATCGCCATGGTGAAGTCATGCGCCGTCTGGCCGATGCGCCGCTCCGGCGGCGTCAGGCCGAGTTCGTGGCGCATCGGACGGTTGAGGAAGGCGTCGGTCGGCGCCGCCGGTGGCCAGACCGTCTCGTCGAGGCCGCCGAGCAGCACGACGTCGGCGTCGACAAGGCGCGCCTCGAGCAGGCCGAGGATCTGCAGCCGCGGATGCGGGTGATCGGTGTTGCGCAGCGCGATCTCTCCGGCGAGCCGGCCGAAAAGCAGGCCGTAGCCCTCGGCATCGAAGCGCAGCGTCCCGGTCTCGGGCGCCAGCTCGTCGAGGAGCCCTTCGAGTGCGTCGGCCTCGTCGGCGGCGACGGCCGCCTGGCCGGCGGTCGCGGTCACGGCGCACCGGTGCGCCTCGGCCCATGCGGCCAGCGTGTGGGAGCCGCGGCGCAACGCGGCGAGGGGCGCCAGCGCGGCCTCGAACGCGTCCCACAGCTCCGCCATCGCGATCCAATCCTCGTCGCGCAGGCTCTTCTGCGCCGGATGGGCGTGCCGGTCGGAAGCGGCGGCTCGCGCGGCGGCGAACAGCTCGCCCGGCGAGCGGCCGGCGAGCGGCACGGCCCGGAGTACCGCGATCTCGAGCTTGGCGGCACGCCGCGCGACGTCGGAACGATCTTGTCCCGCCGCGGTGAGCGGATGCGCCAGCAGGGCGCCGAGATCGCCGGCCGAACCCGTCGCCGCCGCCGCCGCGACCAGCCGGGCAAAGACGCCGAGCGGACGCCCGGCAAAGGGCTCGCCGGCGGTGTCGGTGACCTCGACGTTCCAGCGCAGCAGCTCGCCGCGCACCCGGCGCGCCAGGTCACGGTCGGGCGTCACCAGCGCCGCCGTGCGGCCCGGCGTCTCGAGAACCTCGCGCAGCGCCACGGCCAGCGCCAGCGCCTCCTCGCGCTCGTCCGTCGCCTCGACCAGCGTGACGCCGGCAAGTGCGGCGGCGAGATCGGCCGCGGGAACACTCTTCTTCCAGCCGCGCCATGCGTCTGTGGTGTCGGCGGGGCGTAGCGCCTCGGCGACGAAACGCTCGCGGGTCGTCGCGGCCGGTGCGGGCGGCATGCCGAGCGGCAGCACCCCGGCGCGGTCGAGACCGAGCACCGGCAGCAGGCGCGCCATCGCCGCCTGCGGATGGCCGAAGCTCGGCTCGTCGCCGGACTCCAGCGCGCCCGAGACCACCCGCCACGCGATCGCGTCGAGATCGCGATCGAGACCGGGCAGCACCACAGCGCCGCGCGGCGCGCTGGCGATGGCGGCGAGCAGCCGCGCCGTGGCGCGGTTGGTGCCGGTGGAGCCGATCGCCAGCACAGGCCCGGCGTCGCGTCCCGCGGCTAGCTCGCCGGCCTGGGCGTCGACGAGCAACTTCTGCCGTGCGGCGCGATCGACCAGGCCTCGGTCCTCGAGCATCTGCGGCCAGGCGGTGACGGCGATCTCGAGAAAGGTCGTGGTGATGCGCCAATAGTCGTCGAAGCCGGCCATTTGCAGCTCGTCGAGGCTCTGCCAGGCCACGTCCTCGATCGTCATCTCGTCGATCAGCCGGGCGAGGTCGCCGGCGAGCGCGAAGGCATCGGCCGGCGAGGTGGCGACGCGGAAGGCCTCGGTCGCGTCGACCACCGCCTTGCCGTCGGCGCCGACCGAGCGCAGCGCGCCGCCGATCGCCTCCGCCCAGCGGCCGATCAGCTCGGCGAGGCGCAAGCGGCGCCAGATCGAGGAAGCGGCAGGGGGCAGCGGCAGCCCGGAGGCGGGGTCCGGCTCGGCGAAGAGCAGCTCCGCCTCCGTGGCCTCCAGCGCGCCGAGCGGCAGGATGCGTGGCAGCACGATGCTGGGACCCGCCGCTCGGGTACGAAACTCCGCGGCCAAGGCACGCGCGGCACGCTGCGTCGGCACGTAGATGCGCGTGGCGGCCAGGGCCAGCGGGTCGCCCGCCGGCGCCGCGCCAATGCCGAGGTCGCCGGCGAGGAAGCGCTCGACCACCGTAGCGAGGAATGGTTGAGCGGGCGAGATCGTGTACACGTTGGGCGCGCGCATGGCGCTGTGGTCGCGCGAGCGGGCGAGTCGGTCAAGGGCGCTTGGGTCGTCTTTCGAGCCGTCGACGGGCGCGCTATGGGTGGGGCAGACGACCATGGAGACCGCATGAGACCGCAGCTCGCCCTCGCTTTCGCAGCGACCCTTATGACCCTCGCCGGTGGCGCCGAGGCGGCGGCGCTGAAGGCCGTGGTCTTCGCCGTCGAGGGCGTCGATCTTCCGGCGACGCCGCAGACGCAGCAGCGGCTGCAGGCCGCGACCGACCTGCTGCGCGCGCAGATCGCGGCCAAGGGCCTCAGCGTCGTGGACACCGCACCGCAGGCTGCCAAGATCAAGGACAACCTGCCGCTGCACGACTGCAACGGCTGCGACGAGGACATCGCCAAGGCGCTCGGCGGCGATGTCGAGATCGCGACCGCCGTCCAGCAGGCTTCGTCGGCGGTGTACGACCTGTCCGGCACGGTGAAGGATCTGCGCACCGGCCGCGTGCTGCGCCACGGCACGGTCGACGTCCACGGGGACGGACCCGACGAGTGGGCGCACGCGGTCAAGTTCCTGGCCAAGGAGCGCCTGCTCGATCCGCCGCTGCCCGGCGACGCCGGATCCCTGGCCGCCGACAAGGGCCAGTGATCTAAACGTTCGTGCGCCGTCGTTTCGGGCGCGGCAGCGGCAGTTCCGCCGCGGTCACCCGTATGAGGGCGACGAGCCACTCCGCATCGTCCCACCGCTCGCCCGGCACGAGCAGGCAGGGCTTCGCGCCCGGATAGGGCGGCGCTTCGGCGAGGTCGCCGGCGAGAGCACGGCCGCCCGGTGTCGGCTTGACGAAGAGCCGGTCGTCGCAGATCAAGGCCACGAGCGTGCCGCCGCGGTAGACCGCCCATTCGCCGAACATCTTGCGGGAGGCGACGTCTCCGGCCTTCGATATCTGCTCGAGGATGAAGTCGACGGTCGCCTGGCTCGAAGCCACGGACTCAGCCGCCCGGTTTCGCCGCCGTCGCGACCGGCAGCGTCGAGGGCGGCAGGCAGGTGTGGGCGTCGCAGGCCTGCGCCGTGACGGTGGCGTGCCAGCCAGTCGCGTCCTTGGGCAGGCTGGCGGTCAGTTTCACCGCGCCCTCGTAGACGGCGAGCGCTGCCCTGCTGAACTCGGCTTGGAATGGCAGCGCCGGCGGGTAGGCCACCGAGCCGGCCTCGTCCCCGCTGAAGGCGAGGGTGGTCGGCACGAGGTAGTCGAGCGAGGGCACGTGGGCGTTGATGTGGTAGCCGGGGTCGACAGCGAGCGTCACCGTGACGATCTCGCCGTCCGGCCCCTGCGTCGAGGCCGCGCTGGCATGGACGTGGTCGGACGTCGCCGGCACGCGCGGCTCGGCCGGGCGGGTCGGCGCGGTCGAAGCCACCTTGACCGGGTTCGGCGGGGCCGCGGCGGCGAGCGCCGTCTGGCTCGGCGGGTGCTCGACCAGCGCCACCACGGCGCTCGGCCAGGTCGCGGGATGCGCACCGATCGCGCCGGCGAGCCGCGTCGCCATCCTGCCCTGCGCGGCGGCGAAACGGGCGCCCCCCGGCTCGGCGGCCAGCCGACCCAGCAGTTCCAGCGCCGACGAACTGCCAGACGGCACGTCCGCATCCTCGCTGTCGCCGAGCGCCACCGGAAGCAGGCCGGCACCGGCCTGAAGCCGGCCGTCGGGCTGCAGGAAGCGCTTGAGCATGGCATCGGCGAGTTGCCCCGCGCGCTGACGCCACCTCGCGTCGCCGGTCACGTCGGCGAGGTCGAGGTAGCCGACGCCGAGCGCCGCGTAATCCTCCGGCGTGCCGTCGATCGCCGCTTTCCCCGCGAAGATCTGGTGCTTGAGGTCGCCGCCCTGCGGATCGTAGGCGCGATCCCAAACGAGGTTCGCCGCCTTCGCCGCCGCATTGGTCAAAGCGGGCTCCGCGAGCGCCTTCCCCGCTTCGGCCAGAGCGCCGATCGCGAGCCCGTTCCAGCCGCTCACCACCTTGTCGTCGCGCGCCGGCTGCGGGCGGCCGGTCCGGGCGGCGAGCAGTTTTTCGCGGGGCAGCGCCATCGAGGCGATCAGCGTCGTCGGGTCCGAGGCGCCCGTCCGCGTCAGCGTATCGGCGATCGGCAGACGGATGCGCAGCACGCCGGCCGGCGGCGCCTCGCCACCGCGCTGCTCCGGCAGCGGCGTCAGCTCGTAGACGGCGAAGAAGCGCTCGGTCTCGGCGGCGCCGAGCACGTCCTCCACCCCCTGCCGCGTCCACAGGTAGGTCGCGCCCTCGACGCCGTCGGTCTCGGCGTCGAGCGCGGTGGCGAAGCCGCCATCATCGAGCTGCATGTCGCGGAGGAGGAAGCGCGCCATCGCGAGCGCGACCTCGCCGTCGAGCGCGCCGCCGGTCGTCTTCGCCCGCGCCGTGTAGAGCGCCAGCAGCTGCGCATTGTCGGTCAGCATCTTCTCGAAATGCGGAACCGACCAGGTCGGCTCGGTCGCGTAGCGGAAGAAGCCGCCGCCGAGCTGGTCGTCGATGCCGCCGTAGGCCATGGCGTCCAGGGTCTTCCGAAGCGCGTCGGCCGCCGCTGGGTCCTCGTCCAGCCGGGCGTCGGCGGCGAGCAAAGCGAGTGCCGGCGCCTGCGGGAACTTGGGTCCGGACTTCGACGATCCGAGGCCGCCGTTGACGGGATCGACGCCGGGCAGCAGCCTCTGCGCCGCCGTGCTCAACCACGCGCGCGGCACCACCGGCAGCGCGCCGGCCTCGTCCTGCCGGGCGGCCAGGGTGCGCAGCGCCTTCATCATCTCGGTCGCCGCCGGGGTCACCTGCTCGGCGCGGTGGTTGACCCAGAGGTCGTGGATCGCCGCGAGCACCTTGGGGAAGCCCGGCTGGTCGGCGTCGTCCTTCGGCGGGAAGTAGCTGCCGGCGTAGAACGGCGCGCCCTCTGGCGTCAGGAACAGGTTGTTGGGCCACGCGGCGTGGCCGTCGAGCATGGACGTCGCATCCATGTAGAGGCGGTCGACATCGGGCCGCTCCTCGCGGTCGACCTTCACGTTGACGAACCACTCGTTCATCAGCTTGGCGATGGCGGGATCGGAATAGATCGTCTTCTCGGCGACATGGCACCAGTAGCAGGTGGAATAGCCCACCGAGAGGAAGATCGGCTTGTCTTCCGCCCGGGCCTTGGCGAAAGCCTCCGGACCCCACGGGTACCAGTCCACCGGGTTGTGGGCGTGGAGCAGCAGGTAGGGGTCGGCGGAGTGGATCAGCCGGTTGGTGGAGGGCGCTGGCGCCGGCGGTGAAGCTGGATCGGCCGAGGCGGGGCCGGCGAGCACCGTGACGAGAAGCGCGGCGCGCAGGGACAATCTCGGCATCGGCGATCTCCGAACAGCCGCGCCTTAGACGCCGCGATGATGGCGCGAGTGGGCCGAGCCCTTACCTTCGACAGGTCGGACGACAAAGGCGGCTAAACCTGCACCAAACGAATGGGGTAGCGCGCCATGATCCCATCGGCCGACATCAAGGTCGCATCCTCGGCGATGGTCTGCGCAATCAGCAGGTGGTCAAAAGGATCGCGATGAACGATAGGCAAGTCGCTGAGTTCGGCGACATGGGCTGGCGAGACCCAAAGCTTGTGAAACCCCAATGTCACGATCGCTCTTTCGACGTGCGCCATATCGACGTCGAGTTTCCAATGCGGACCTTGATGACCATTTCCCAAAGCGAGACGACACTCACGAGAAGTTCGTTGCTCTCATCCTCGATGATTGCGCGACTTGCTGGGCTCAACCGCTCATTCCCCGCCAGCCACCAAAGCAGAATGTGAGTGTCGACGAGAACTCTCACCGTTCGAAGCTATCGAGAATATCGTCCGGCCATGTATCGAAGTCGTCAGCGATTTCGATCTTGCCTTCGAGCAGTCCGAATTGCCGGGATGGAAGAGGCGGGTCTTGCGACGGCGCCCCTATTTCGGCGATGACGACATCACGCGATGTGACGAGGATACGGTTGCCGCGCTCGGCCTCGCGCAGATAGCGGGTCAGGTTGCTGCGGAGATCTCGTACACCGACCCTCAACTCGGCCATAGCGTACACTCCCTGTGTCCACAAAAAAGTCGGTCTGCTCGTCGGCTGTCAATCGCCTGCGCCTCGCGCAGCCCAGCCCGCCGTTCGGCACGGCTTGAATGCGGCGGCCCGCGCGCGATCCTTCGGGCGTGATAGGGGACCGCATGACTGACTGGGGCAAGGAGAAGGCCGACCGCGCCGAGCGGCTCGAAGCGGGGTCGCGCTTCGCCAAGGGCAAGGTCGTGGCGCCGGGCGACGTCACCAAGCTGCTCGAAGCCATCCTCAAGCCGGGCGACAGGCTCTGCCTCGAGGGCGACAACCAGAAGCAGGCCGACTTCCTCGCCCGCGCGCTCGCCAAGGCCGACCGGAAGGTGTTGCACGACATCCACGTCGTCCAATCCGGCATCGTGCTCGCCGAGCACCTCGACCTCTTCGCCAAGGGCATCGCCAGGAAGCTCGACTATTCCTACTCCGGTCCGCAGGGCGCGGCGGTGGCGCGCGCGCTCGACGCCGGCCAGATCGAGCTCGGCGCGATCCACACCTACATCGAGCTCTTCGGCCGCTACTTCATCGACCTGACGCCCAAGGTGGCGCTCACGGTGGCGCGGCAGGCCGACAAGCACGGCAACCTCTACATGGGGCCGAACACCGAGGACTCGCCCGTCGTGATCGAGGCGACGGCCTTCAAGCAGGGTATCGTCGTCGCCCAGGTCAACGAGATCGTCGACAAGCTGCCGCGTGTCGACGTGTCCGGCGACCGCATCGACTACGTGGTGGAGACGCCCAAGCCCTTCTACGTCGAGCCGCTGTTCACCCGCGATCCGGCGCAGATCACGGAGACGCAGATTCTCACCGCCATGTTGGCGATCCGCGGCATCTACGAGCCCTACGGCGTCAAGCGCCTCAACCACGGCATCGGCTTCAACACCGCGGCGATCGAACTGCTGCTGCCGACCTACGCCGCCAAGCTCGGCCTCAAGGGCAAGATCTGCACGCATTTCGCGCTGAACCCGCACCCGACGCTGATCCCGGCGATCGAGGCCGGCTTCGTCCGCCAAGTGCACGCGTTCGGCTCGGAAGTCGGCATGGACGCCTACATGTCGGCGCGGCCCGACATCTACTTCCTCGGCCGCGACGGTTCGATGGCGTCCAACCGAATGTACTGCCAGGTGGCCGGGCTCTACGCGACCGACATGTTCATCGGCTCGACGCTGCAGATCGATCTCGCCGGCAATTCCTCCACCGTCACCACCGACCGCATCGCCGGGTTCGGCGGCGCGCCCAACATGGGCTCGGATGCGCACGGCCGGCGCCACGCCAGCGATCCTTGGCTCAAGGCCGGTCGCGAGGCCTCGGGCGCGCACCCGCAACTGGCGCGCGGGCGCAAGCTGGTGGTGCAGATCGTCGAAACCTTCGCCGAGAAGATGCAGCCGACCTTCGTCGAGAAACTCGACAGCCTGAACCTCGCGGAGAAGCTGAAGCTCGAGCTGGCGCCGGTGATGATCTACGGCGACGACGTCACCCACATCGTGACGGAAGAAGGCGTCGCCAACCTGCTGCTGTGCCGGTCGCCGGAGGAGCGCGAGCAGGCGATCCGCGGCGTCGCCGGCTTCACCGACGTCGGCCGCGCCCGCGACAAGGCCAAGGTCGAGGAGCTGAGACAGCGCAAGATCATCCTGCGCGCCGAGGACCTCGGCATCGACCCGCTCGACGCCCATCGCAGCCTGCTGGCGGCGCGCTCGGTCAAGGACCTGATGCACTGGTCGGGCGACCTCTACGACCCGCCGGCCAAGTTCCGGAACTGGTAGGATGGCGAGCTCGAACAGTCGGCCAGCGGCGCCATTCCGGGGCGCCGCAGGCGAACCCGGAACCGGTGCGCCTCGCTCTCGCCGGATAGGTGGAAGCACGCCGGTTCCGGATCTTCGCGTCGCTTCGTTCGGAATGACGGGACTTAGTTGCGCCAGGAGGCGCCAACCATGCAGACCATGACCTTCGAGTATCTCGCCAAACACCGCGCCAAGGGCGAGCGCGCCACCGCCATCGTCGGCGTCGTCGCATCCGGCAACCTCGAGGCGCTGTTCGAGCGCAACCTGCCCGACACCAAGTGCAAGATCGAGATCGCCACCAGCGTCATTGGCTTCGACGACATCTGGAAGGCGGTGGTGACCGACTTCGTCGAGCGCACCTCGCCCGGCGGCATGCATATCGCGATCAACGATGGCGGCGCGCGGCCCGACACGGTGTCGCTGCGCCTGATGCAGGGCGCGGCCATGATGGAGAAGACGTGATGGCCGAGACATCCGCGGGCGGCACCTCCACCGGCGGCGACGCGAGCTGGTTCCAGGCCACCGCGCGACAGCGCATCGCCGGCTTCCTCGACGCCGGCACGTTCCACGAGTTCCTGCCGCCGACCGAGCGCGTGCAGAGCCCGCACCTCGCCCAGTTCGACCTGCCCGCCGCCTTCGACGACGGCGTCATCGTCGGCCGCGGGACGCTCGACGGCCATGCTATCCTGCTCGCCGCGCAGGAAGGGCAGTTCATGGGCGGCACCTTCGCCGAGGTCTCGGGCGCCAAGCTCGTCGGCCTGTTCCGCGCCGCGCGCGACGACAAGGAGCTGCCGCGGAAAATCGTGCTGCTGATGGATTCGGGCGGCGTGCGGCTGCAGGAGGCCAACGCCGGCGAACTCGCGGTCGCCGAGGTGATGCGCGCCATCGTCGAGGCGCGGAGCGCCGGCGTCACCGTGGTGGCGCTGGTCGGCGGCAGGGCCGGCGCCTTCGGCGGCGCCGGGCTGACGGCAGCGACCTGCTCGCGCATCGTCATCTCGGAGGAAGGCCGCACCGGCGTCACCGGCCCCGAGGTCATCGAGACCAACAAGGGCGTCGAGGAGTTCGACTCGGCCGACAAGGCGCTGGTCTGGGCGACCATGGGCGGCAAGACGCGCCGGCTGATCGGCGGCGCCGATCTCTACGCGAAGGACACCATGGCCGGCTTCCGCGAGGCGGCGGTCGCGGCGCTGAAGGACGCGCCGGTCTTCGATCTCGCGACGATGCAGGCCGAGCAGAAGCGGTTGAAGAAACGCCTGAAGCGCTTCGAGGGCTGCGACGAGGCGGTCGACCTGTGGAAGGCGCTGGGCATCAAGGACACCGCCAAGGTCCGCGACATGGGCGACGACGCCTTCGTCAAGCTCGCCGACGAATATGCGGGGAGCGACCATGACGCTCGATGACATCCTGAAGGGCCTGTTCGGCAAGGGGCACGACATCGAGCGCGACGGCGACGTGCTGACCGGCCACGCCGAGCTGGAGGGCGGCGGCACGTTTGCCGTCATCGGGGCCGTCAACGGCGCGCCGCTCTCTCCCGCAGGCGCGTTGCAGCTCGCCAAACACGTGCTGAAGGTCGTCGCCGACGGCGGCGACACGCCGATCCTGGTGCTGGTCGACACCGAGGGGCAGCTGATGGCCCGCCGCGCCGAGATGCTCGGCCTCAACGAGTATCTCAGCCACCTCGCCAAGTGCCTGCTGCTGGCGAGCCGCGAGGGCCACCGCACCATCGGCCTGGAATACGGCAAGGCCGCCGCCGGCGCCTTCCTCGCCACGGCGCTGGCGACCGACGTGCTGGTGGCGCTGCCCGGCGCCGAGCCGGCGGTGATGGACCTGCCCTCGATCGCCCGCGTCACCAAGCTCGACCTCGACAGGCTCAAGGAGATGGCCAAGTCCACGCCGGTGTTCGCGCCGGGGCTCGACCACCTCTCGCAGACCGGCGCCGTGAAGGCCGTATGGGACCCGCAAAAGCCGCTCGCCGCGCAGCTCGCCGCGACGCTGAAGGACGCGTCGCCGGAGGATCGCCGCGACGTGCTCGGCAAGGAGCGCGACGGCAGGCCCGTGGCCGCCGACGTCGCCAAGCGCGTGATCGCCGCGGCGACCGCTTGAGATTGCAGCGCCACGACCTGCTCGACGTCGCGCCCGAGGCCTGGACCGAGGCGGTGCGCGGCCTCGACCTGCCTGACGCGGCGTCGCGGCTGGTGGCGGATTGGAGTCGGCGCGGCTGGCCGCTGCTCGTCAGGCGGCGGCTCGCGGGCGAGGCGGACGACGCAGTGCCCGTGGCGCTGCAGCTGCCCAATGCCGCGGGCCGGTTCCGCGTGGCCGTGTCGGTTCCGCCCGCCGCGGTGAAGCGGCGTCCGGCTGTCGGTCTCTCCGAGGCGGTCCGCTCGGTGCCCGTGCCATGGAACGCGACCGTATCGGCGCTGCTCGACCTCGAAGGGTTCCCCGAGCCGACCGTCTACGGCGGCCTGCTCTGGCAGCACGTCACCGGCGAGCCCGTGCTGCGCCCATCCTCCGACCTCGACCTGCTCTGGCAGCCCGAGCCGCATCGACGTCGGGCCCTGCTCGACATCCTCGCCCGCCTCGACGGCAACCCGGTGCGCCTCGACGGCGAGATCGTGCTGGAGGACGGCGGCGGCGTGTCGTGGCGCGAGTTGCGCGCGGCGGCGGAGGGCCGGGCCGCGAGCGTCGCGGTAAAGACGATGGACGGCGTGGCGCTGCGCGCCGCCGACTCCATCCTGCGCGAGACCGTGCCGTGCTGATCCTTCCCCGTGCAGCGCCGCGGAACGGGGGAGGGGGACCACGCGAAGCATGGTGGAGGCGGCTTCCGCCTGTTCGACCTTCGGCGACCTGCGCCCTTCGAACGGTAGACGGCGAATCACGGCAGCCCCCTCCACCGCCCGCGGCGGTCCCCCTCCCCCGCGTCACGGAGGAGGATTTCCGCACCATCGCCGCCCTCGCCGCGGACGCCCTTCTCGCCGAGTTGGCGACCTACCCCAAGCCCGGCCTCGTCAGCCTCGTCGACAGCGGCAGCCACGACGACATGGACGCCGACACGTTCCGCCGCAGCGTGGCGGCGATCGAGCCGTTCTTCGCGCGGCTCGCCCGAGCGGGAGCGGCTGGCACGCCGCTGGGAGACCTGCGCGCGATCGGCCTCGAGGCCGAGGTCGCGATGCTGGCGGTGACCGGCGGCGTCAACACGCACCGCGGCGCGATCTTCGCGCTCGGCCTGCTCTGCGCCGCCGGGGGCGCCGGCGCGAACGACTTGGCCGCCCACGTGCGCGTCACCTGGGGCGAGGCGCTGGCCGGCGAGCGGCCACCCGGCGGCAGCCACGGCGCCGGCGCCATGCGCCGCTACGGCGTCGGCGGCGCCCGCGGCGAGGCGGCGGCGGGGTTTCCGGGCGCGACGACGGTGGGGCTGCCGGCATTGCGGGAGGGGCGGCGCCTGGCGTCGCGGTGGATCTTACAGGACGCGGTTCCCCTCCCCCTTGCGGGGAGCGGTCAGGGGTGGGGGGCGCCCCGTGCTTCTCGG
>CAZZWW010000043.1:0-6399 GCA_964657815.1 Vulcanimicrobiota bacterium
CGGTGCCGCGAAAGCGGCGAGACATGCGGGCTGCCGCCCGCGCCGTCAAGCCGGCTCAGTTGTCGATCATGTAGCGCAGGCCGGCGCGGACCTCGTGCGTCTGTATCTCGGAGCCCAACACGCGACCTTGGTTCAGGTACCGATATCCGACGTCGAGTTTCGTATGTGCATAGACATCCACGGCGACGCCCGCCATCAGGGCAAACGCAAAATTGTAGTAGTTTCCAGCTTCTGTCACATCGTGATAGCCGTGAAACGTTTGTCCGGTGCCGCTGTCAGAAAATACGATGTTGTAAGGGGTGCCGTCGTCTTGCTTGTAAGTGACCGCAGACGAGTAATGACCGAACGCCAACCCAACTCCGGCGCCGACATATGGCGTGAAGATGCCGAGATGAGCAATATCTACGTATCCGTTGACCAGAACATCGAAGCTGCGGATTGAAGCCAGATAGTTCGATGAGCAGTCCTCAAAATATTGATTTACCATTCCCGTTGCAACAACCGTATCTTGGGCAACTTGGCATGTCCTTGTTGCGGCGCTGTAGAAATGGCCGAATTGCCTAGTGGTGATCGGCTGATGGAAGTCGGCGATTATATCGGATCGCAAATAGCGAGTGAACTCATAGCCTGCGCCGAGGCTCGCATCGTAACCCACCCTCGATCCTGAGCCGTAGGTCGTAGCGGGGAGCTGGTAGTCTTCGGCGGGCGAATTGATGTTCAGCGACGGCAAACGCTCAACGCCCATATCCCCCCGCACGTACCATCCCGTCCCGAACTCCACCTTAGACTGCGCCACCGGCACCTCCTGCGGCGCGTCGGCATAGCCGTAGTTCTCGTCGAGGTCGGCAGCGCGGGCGGGAGCCAGCGGCGCCAGCAGCGCGGCGGCGGCGAAGAGACCGAGGGTCAGGGAGCGAGGCGGCATGGAGAAATCCCGGAGGTTCCCGATTCGGGGCAGGGCCCCAGTTCGTCCTGTAAGGAACCATCAAGGATAAAGTTTAAGCGAGGATTAACCACGTCCGTTAAGCAGCGCCGCGCGCCGCCAAAAGAAAACGCGGGCTCGAGGCCCGCGCTAGAGTGTCCCTGACGCTCGTTTTCTCACGAGGCGAGCCTCAGGGCTCGCGAAGGGACTATGGCTTCACTCGTCCGGAGTCTCCCGGTGGCATCATGCGGAAGTCCCGTCGGCCCCTGTCAGGACCAATTGGGGCTCCGGGAGCGTATGCCCGCTCCTCAGTAACGCGCGATCACCGGCGCGCGCGGCAGGACGTCGGTGAACATGTAGCGGGCGCCGAGCCTGATGTCGTTGTAGGACAGGCGGTAGTGCTGCACCTCGTGGCCACAATACTGGGTGCCGGCGCAGCCGATCGTCCCGGACGAGACGGTGCCGAGATCGAGGAAGCGATAACCGAACTCGAGAGTCAGGTTCGGGGTGACGTGGAAGTCGAGGCCGGCCATCAGCGCGTAGGCGAACTTCGTCGTGCTGTGATCCCCGGCGTAGCCGCCGCCGCCGTTGCCGTAGCCGTAAGCGTTGCCGAAGCTGATGTCCGTGAGGTTCTTCACGCTGACGTTGGCGACGCCGACGCCGGCCCCGACGAACGGCGTCAGCCCGTACCAGGTGCCGGCATCGACGTAGCCGTTGACGAGGCCGACCACCGAGCGGATCGAGGCGTCGTCCTTGTCGTAGGCCGTCGAGGCGGTGCCGGTGCCCGGCGCCGCCGTGTAGCTCTCCGTCGCCGAGAAATGCGAGGCGGCGCGGTACTCGCCGGTGACGTCGGCGCGGATGTAATTGTTGAAGCGGTAGCCGACGCCGGCGTCGACGAAGGCGGCATCGTCGAGCGAATGCGTCTCGTAGCGCAGGTCCGGCACGTCGTAGCCGGCATCGAAGGTCGAGCCGCGCGTGCGCAGGTCGGCGATTCCGACTCCGACGTCGCCGCGCAGGTAGAAGCCGCTGACGCCGACCGGTGCGGGCGGCGGCGCGTACACGGGCACCGGCGGCAGGACGGTCGACGGCATGTCGGCGGCATGGGCGGCGGTCGCGACGCTCAGGCTCGCGACGCCTGTGAGGCAAAGGGCCTTCAAGCTGGCCATGGGGATCTTTCCTTGTTCCGTCCGGCCCGGCCCGAAGGGATCCGGATCGACGACAGGATGCCAGCGGGACTTTAACGGCGGCTTAACCATGAATCTTAAGCGCTGGCCGCCCTTCCACTGGGGAAGCCGCGGCGACTGTCCCGAAACGGCACAGGTGAGCGCGTGATCGCGGCAAGTGACAGTGTCCGTTCGCCGAAAGGGGCCGAATCGCCAAGCCGGCGGCTCCGGACAGGGAAAAGCTCGCGGCCGGCTCGCGAAACGAGCCGAAAGGCGGAGCCGATGCGCCTTGTCATCGTCCAGCGTCGGTGAGCATGGGTCGTGCCGAAGCGGCCGCCTCGAGCCGCATGGAAGGCCTCGATGACGACGAGCTCGGCGACCATGGGCGGACGCACGCCGCTGAACCGCAGCCAGATCGTCGGCTTCTGGAGCGCCTGGGCCGGCTGGATGCTCGACGGCATGGACAGCTTCATCTACGCGCTGGTGCTCGCCCCGGCACTGACCGAGCTGCTCCCCAAGACCGGCATCGCCGCCACCAAGGCCAATGTCGGCACCTACGGCTCGATCCTGTTCGCGCTGTTCCTCGTCGGCTGGGGCTTTTCGTTCATCTGGGGGCCGATCGCCGACAGGTTCGGCCGCGTGAAGACGCTGGCCTTCACCATCCTGATGTACGCGGTCTTCACCGGCGCCAGCTACTTCGCCGAGTCCGTGTGGCAGCTCGCGCTGTTCCGCTTCCTGGCCGGGATCGGCATCGGCGGGGAATGGGCGATGGCCGGCACCTACGTGGCCGAGGCCTGGCCGGAGGACCGGCGCAAGATGGGCGCCGGCTACCTGCAGACCGGCTATTACGCCGGCTTCTTCGTCGCCGCGGCGCTGAACTTCACCGTCGGCGCGCATTACGGCTGGCGCGCGATGTTCCTGTGCGGGCTGGCGCCGGTGGTCGTCTCGGTTTTCACGCTGTTCAGCGTGGAGGAGCCGAAGCGCTGGCATCCGCTGGAGGAGAACGCGCCCTCGCCGTTCGCCACGGTGTTCGGTCCGAAGTACCGCCGGCGCACGCTGGTGAACATGGCGCTGCTCACGATCGCGATCATCGGGCTTTGGGCCGGCGCGGTCTACGTGCCGTCCGCCGTGACCCTGCTGGCGAAGGAAGACGGCATCGTCGGCCCCGACGCGGCGAAGATGGTCTCGGTCGCCACGGCGATCCTCTCGATCGGCACGATCGTGGGATGCCTGGCCCTGCCGCCGATGGCCGAAGCGATCGGCCGCAAGCGCACGCTCGGCGTCTACTTCCTGATCATGCTGGTCGCCATCCCGACGGCGTTCCAATGGGCCTTCTACCGGCCCCACGGGCTCTACACGTTCCTGGCGGTTCTGTTCGTGCTCGGGTTCGGCGGCGGCAACTTCGCCGTCTTCAGCCTCTGGCTTCCGGAGCAATACGAGACCCGCGTGCGCGCCACGGCCTTCGCGCTTTCCACCTCCATCGGCCGTTTCATCGGCGCCGGCGTCAACTTCGGCCTGGGTGCGCTGGTCGCCGGCATGGGCACCATCGGCACGCCGGTCGCGCTGACGGCACTCGCCTTCGCCGTCGGCCTGATCGTCCTGCCGCTGGCGTTGGAGACGCGGGGCGAGACGCTTCCGGCCTGACGCTATTCGGCGGCGACGCCGGCGCCGCGCCGGCCGTGCGAAGAATGCCCACCCTTGCGGCCCGCCTCGCTCGCCAGCTGATGGTCCTGCGAGAAGCTGCGCTTGTCGTTGGGCACGCTGCGGCCGCCCTTGCGCGCGATCTCGCGCTGCTTGTCGCGGTCCATCGAGGCGAAGCCTCGGGTGGAAGACGCGCCGGTTCCGGTCGCCGCCATGGCAGTCTCCTGTATGTGAGATGGACTCGGACGCCTAACCTGCCATTCGGCACGCGGGTTCCAGCTTGGCCTTATCGGCCTAGCCGTAACAATTCATTGAATTCACTACGGAATGTTACGTCACGGTAAGCTTGCCAGGCCAGCGGCAAAGGTCGGCAATCAGACAAGTTCCGCACAGCGGCACGCGCGCCTTGCAGGTGTAGCGGCCGTGCAGGATGAGCCAATGGTGGGCGTGCTGCTTGAATGGCCCGGGGATCACCCGCTCCAAGCCAAGCTCGACGTCGAGGGGGGTTTTGCCGAGCGCCAGGGGGATACGGTTGGACACGCGGAAGAGATGCGTGTCGACGGCGATGGCGGCGACGCCGTAGGCGCTGTTCAGCACCACGTTGGCGGTCTTGCGTCCGACGCCGGGCAGCGTCTCGAGTTCGTCGCGGGTCTCCGGCACGCGGCCGCCGAAGGCCTCGACGAGCCGTCGCGACAAGGCCACCAGGTTGCGCGCCTTGGTCCGGAACAGCCCGATCGACTTGATCAGCTCGCGCACGCGCTCCTCGCCGAGGTCGAGCATCTTCTGCGGCGTATCGGCCCGCGCGAACAGCGCGGGCGTCGCCTTGTTGACGCCGGCGTCGGTCGCCTGCGCCGAGAGCACCACCGCGACGAGCAGGGTGAAGGCGTTGAGCGAAACGAGTTCCCCTTTGGGTTCGGGGTCGGCGGCGCGGAAGCGCTCGAAGATGGTGGTGACGGTCGCGCGCGAGACCGGCCGTCCACGCCGGGGCGGTACCGACGGCGGCCGCTTCGGCATCGCCGCCGCGATGGTTGCGACCTTCGGCAGCGCTTTACCTTTGTCTCGCATTGGCGGAACACTAGAGGACGTCACGCGATGGGAGAAGCATGGCGCCTGCGCACGACAACGATCGCGACCACGATCTCGCCGGCTCGGATCTCGATCCGGCCGCTGAGCGCCTCTTCGACGTGCGCCTCGTGCCGCATCGCTCGCTGAGCGCCGGCAACTTCCACGTTGTGATGCTCGTCTTCGCTGCCGCCGGCGTGTTCACGAGCGTCCCTTTCGTCGTGATGGGCGCGTGGCCGGTCGCCGGCTTCATGGGCCTCGACGTGGCGATCCTCTATCTCGCCTTCCGCGTCAATTTCGATGCGGCACGCGCCTACGAGGACATCCTGGTGACGCCCCTCGAGCTGCTGTTGGCCAAGGTCAGCGCCAGAGGCGTGCGTCGCGAATTCCGCTTTCAGCCGGCGTGGACGCGGCTCGACAAGGTCGAGCACGAGGAGTTCGGTGTCATGCGTGTCGCACTGCGCTCGCGAGGTCGCAGCGTCGAGGTCGGGAATTTCCTGGGTGCCGACGCCAAGGCCGACCTTGCCGGGCGCCTAGTCAAGGCGCTGAACGAAGCCAGGCGCGGACCGCGGTTCTCCTGACCGCCGCCGCGAGCCGTTACGTGTCAGAAGCGCCCGATCGCGGCGATCCGGTCGTTGGTGGCGGCGAGTTCGCTCGTGGCGAGCTGCTTGAACGGGGCATCGTCGCCGGTCATGGCATACGCATTGTAGAGCGCGGAGAGCTGGCGTAGCGCGTTGATCTGCGTCGCCTTGTACAGCGTGTCGAACGCCTGTCCCTTGCTGGCGGACAGACGATCGAGCGTGATGACGGCTGCCGGCATCAAAGCACCGGTCCCGACCGGTGCCGAGAAGGCGATTGCCGCCGGAGCGGGGTCGACGGCAGCCGAACGCCCGGTGATCACCTCGTTGGAGGCGACGGCCATCGGCACGGCTTGGGCCGTCATCTCTGGTGAGGTACGCGCGTCGACAGCCGCGATGACCGTCTCCATCGACTGGGCTTCCCTGTCGGCGAAGGCACGGAGATCGGTGTTGTCCGACCGGTCGCGGGCCAAGGTGCTCGCTTGGGCGAGGAAGGAAGCGTTGAGCCTGACGTTCGCGACGAACGCATCGGTCTCGGCCGATGCCGCCAGACAATACGACGACGTGAGGCAAAGCGCGACGAAGGTGGTCCCCAACAGCAGCGTGCGCATGACGACGATCCCGATGACGAGACGTCAACGTGCCGCCAGGCTTGTAGTTCCTGTTGAACTCGCACGCAGACAGCGAAACGGCCGCTCCGGGGGCGGAAGCGGCCGTCTCTAGAGCGCTCGGTCGGGGGAAGGACCGGGCGTGTAGCGATAGAACCCGCGTCGAGAGAAGAAGTTCCAGGCCACGGAAAGAAAAAGTGGAGGCCCCTGCGGCTTGACCGGCGCGACCGCTCCGGGGCACGCCGTCGAATGGCCCTCGACCCCTTCTACCTCATCGTCGATTCGACGGACTGGATCGCGCGTCTGCTGCCCCACGGGGTCAGGCTCGTCCAGCTGCGCGTGAAGGACGCGCCGGCGCCCGTCGTCCACAGCGAAATCGCCCGCGCGGCCGCCTTGTGCGACGCGGCCGGCGCCCTGCTCGTCGTCAA
>CAZZWW010000043.1:6409-6726 GCA_964657815.1 Vulcanimicrobiota bacterium
GCTGCCGCTGGGTGCACCTGGGCCAGGAGGACCTCGACACGGCCGATCTCCCGGCGATCCGCCGTGCGGGCCTGAAGCTCGGGGTCTCGACCCACGACGAGGCCGAACTGGCGCGCGCCCTGGCGCTGGCGCCGGACTACATAGCGCTCGGGCCGATCTATCCGACGCGGCTGAAGGCGATGCGCTTCGCCCCCCAGGGTCTCGACCGTCTGGCGGCGTGGAAGCGCCGCCTGGGTGGCATCCCGCTGGTCGGCATCGGCGGCATCAGCCTGGAGCGCGCGCCCGGCGTGCTGGCGGCCGGCGCCGACAGCGCCGCC
>CAZZWW010000043.1:6736-12976 GCA_964657815.1 Vulcanimicrobiota bacterium
GATCCCGAGGCCCGCGCGCGGGCCTGGGTCGCCGCGACCCGACGCGCCGGCTGAGACACCGCGACATCGCGCCCTTCACAACCGTGTCACGGAAGCTATAGAATGTGGTGGTGCGATGGGTCGGCCTCATAGATGTTGAGGCGTACTGAGTGAGGTGTCCGGTTTGACGGTCCACTTCCAGCCGCTGGTGTCGCCGGAGGCCTGCCCGGCTCTGGTGCTCAATGCCGATTTCCGTCCGCTGAGCTATTACCCGCTGTCGCTGTGGTCCTGGCAGGACGCGATCAAGGCGGTGTTCCTCGACCGCGTGAACATCGTCTCGAACTACGAGCGAACGGTGCGCTCGCCGACCTTCGAGATGCGGCTGCCCTCGGTCGTCTCGCTCAAGACCTACATCAAGCCCTCGCGCCATCCGGCCTTCACGCGGTTCAACGTCTTCCTGCGCGACCGCTTCACCTGCCAATATTGCGGGGCACGGGACGAGCTGACCTTCGACCACGTGCTGCCGCGCTCCAAGGGCGGCACCACCACGTGGGAGAACGTCGTCGCCGCCTGCTCGCCGTGCAACCTGCGCAAGGGCGACAAGCTCTGCCGCGACGTCGACATGCACCCGGCGACGCTGCCCTACCCGCCCTCGATCAACGACCTGCACTCCGCCGGCCGCGCCTTCCCGCCGAACTACCTCCACGACAGCTGGATGGACTACCTGTACTGGGACTCCGAGCTGGAGCCGTAAGGCGGGGACCATGCCGACGCTGTCGCCGTCGGAGGTCGCCCGGCCGCTTCGAACGGCCGGTGCGTTACGCGGCACGGCCAGGGTTCAGCGCAGAAGGCTCGGTCCCGTCGCCTTTTCGAGGGCGCCATATTCGCGTTTCGCACCGACTTTGCCGAGGCTGCGCATGACGGCGACCGTTTTGAACGCGCAGTTTTCCCACGTGAACTCGCGCGCGCGTTCGAGGCCAGCCGACCGCAGGCTGTCGCCGGTGCGCGGATCGTCGACGACGCGACGGACGGCGGCGTAGATGTCGTTCGGATCGCGCGGGTCGCAGAACACGGCGGCGGTGCCGCAGCGCTCGCGGTGCGCCGGAATGTCGGAGACGACGACCGGGCAGTTGCAGGCCATCGCCTCGATCGGCGGCAGGCCGGAGGACTCGTAGAGCGAGGGAAACACGAACACCGACGCATTGCGGTAGTAGCCGACGAGCGTCTCGAGATCGTCGACTTGGCCGGTGAACTTCAGACGCGCCGCGAGCGGGCTTTCGATCTGCCGGTCGGCTTCGAAGATCTTCGAGCGATCGCCGACGAAGACGAAGTCGAGATCCGGTCGCTCGGCGACGAGCCGCGAGGCGACGTCCATGACGACATCGAAGTTCTTTCGCTTGCTGAAGGAGCCGACGTAGAGCGCGTAGGGCCGCCCGGGCTTCGCGGCGGCCGGCGCGGCGAGCCCGCGCGACGGAAGGCCGCCGTTGGGCACCACATGCAGGCGATCGGCGATCCCGGGATAGTAGCGCAGCATCTGCGTCGCTTCGGCGTGCGAGACGGTGATGAGCCGCGTCGCCAGCCGCAGGACGAGCGGCATCAGGACGGCGTAGGCCAGCCGGAACGCCCGGCTGTAGGCGGCGGGGAAATACTTGTAGGAGAGGTCGTGCACCGTCACGACGATCGCGGGCTTCTTCAGCAGCGAGAGGACCGGCGCCGTGTTGCCGGGGCAGAACAGGACGTCGCCCTTCGCGTGCAGGGGCAGTTCAAGTTGCTCCCACGGATGGCCACCGAGGCGTCCGACGCGACGCACTGCGATGTTCTCGTAGGCCGGTAGATCGACGACGTCGCGCGGTACCAGCAGCTCGAAGGTCATGTCCGGCCATGCGGTGACGTTCTTGTCGAACGCCTCGACGACCTCGCGTGCATAACGCTGCACGCCCGTCGTGGGCTGCCCGAGGAAGCGTCCGTTGATGACGATGTGCATCGTGACTCCTGACGAAACGCGACCGGCTAGAGATCGAGAACGCGGAGCGGGCTGGACCGGCCGCGCCAGCAATCGAGAAGTCCGATCAGGTTGCCCTTCAGGCGACCGCGGCGATCGACGTAGGCGTCGTGACCGCGCACGAACCCGTAGAGGTTGGCGAGGAAGTTCTCGGCGACCTTGCGGATCGCGCCCTCGATCGTGACCGTGCCCTTCTTCACCAGGTAGAGCTGGTTGGCGATCTGCGAGTAGCCGAAACGGACACCCGAGATGCGACCCTGCTTCACGCCGAGATGGACGCCGGCCATGGCGTTGTACCTGCAGACCTCGCCGAACGCCGCCGCCTGGCGCGAGAAGTCGACGTCCTCCAGCCAGCCGTAGAGCGGCAACGTTTCGTCGAACCAGCACCCCTGCCCGCGCAGCGCGCTCCAGCGCAGCGCCATGTTGCACCCGTACGCGTTGAACACGGCGGACGTCGCGCCGTCCGGCTCGGCATCACGGCGCAGGATGTCCAGCGCCTCGGCGACGCCGATCCCGGCGTTCGTCGCGCCGTCGGCCAGCACATTGCCGGTGAGGCAGACGACGCTCGGGTCGTCCGCGAACTTGCGCATCATGCGCTCGATGTAGCGTTCGGAAAGCAGGAAATCGTCGTCGATGAACAAAATGACGTCGGCGGCATCGGCCGCCTGCAGGAGCTTGTTGCGCTGCGTCGTCAGGCCGTTCGACGGCGCGATACAGCGGACCTCCACGGGCAATGCGCCGGCAGTCACGAGATCGACATCGTCCGGCCCGGTGGGGCAGACGAGGACTTCGGCCGGAAGCCTGGTCTGCCTAGCGATCTGGACGAGCGCCTGCGTCAGGATCCCTGGACGGCCCCGCGTCGCGATGCAGACGATAATGGATGGCTCTGCCGACAAGGCGCCCGTTCCCCGCTTCGACACCACCGACACCTCATGTCGCGATATCTCGCTGGCAATATGCTGCTTTCGCTCTTTAAGAAATCATTAAACCGTAGCGGCGAAAGTAGTTAAACCACGCTTATTGTGTTAAGAAGCGCCGGTCATTTTCCGACATGGATAAAGAACACCCTAGAACCGTGCGATCGGAGCGACTTACGCCATTAACCAATTGCGTCCAAGTTCGAAACGCGAAATCAACCATGTACTTGGCTATTCTGTCGGACGCTTGGGAGCGCTAGGGGATTTTGGTACATAGAGTGGGCCAATCCTGCGGACATCCAGCCGAAGTACGAGCGCCATGAGCAGATGCTGCGTCGCCTACATCGCCAATGAAGGCTATTTGTTCTCGACACTCTTGAGTGCGACGCAGGCGGTCCGCCACGTGTCACCGGCGCTCGCGGATGTGGTGATCTTCAACATCGGAGCGCCGCACGCGGAAAGCCTCGCGGTGGAGCGTGCCTGCGCCCGCGAGGGCATCCTGTTCCACCATGTCGATCCGGCGGCGATCGACGGGATGCACATCTACTTCGCTCGGCTTCTGATCGATCGGTTCCTGCCGGCGATCTACGATCAGGTCCTCTACATCGACGGAGACACGCAGATCGTCGGAAGCCTCGATCCCCTGGTCGGCCGCGACGTTCGCCCCGGACGCGTCGTCGCGACCCGTGACCCGCTGGCGCTGCTGGCACGGCGCGAAGGCAAGCAGGCCGACGCCGCGCGACGGCGCTGGGCCGGCCTCGGGATCGCCGAGGCGGACTACGGGAACTACGTGAATTCCGGAGTGCTGCGCTTTGCCCGCGAGGGTTGGGCCGAACTCGGCGAACGCTGCATCGCCGCCTACAAGCTCAACCCGCCGATCTACAAGTTCCCCGACCAGGACCTCGTCAACACCGTCGCGCGCGACCGCCTGCACTATGCCTCGTCGGCCTGGAATTTTCCCGGCTTCTTCCTGGCGCACGGCCTGCAGAACGACGGGGCGCAGCCGCGCATCATCCACTTCATGGCGAACCCGCGTCCGTGGCACGGGCCGTTGCCGCACTTCAAGCAGACCTGGCACGCGCCCTATCTCGACCTGATCGCGCGGCACCCGGAGGTCGCGCCGTTCCGCCCGCGCCTCGGTGCCAGGCGCTACGCCAAATACATCCTGCAGCAGCATTATCTTCGCGCGCGCGACAGTGCCCTCTGGGGCCGCAAGACGGCGGTCACGGATCTGGCACGCAGCGACAGCGCGGTCCTGGTCTGACGCGAAGGGCGAGCGCATGGCGGCGACGCGCCGTTCTTTTGGCGATGTAGGCTCCTCCGCCGGATACGGACGCGGTCCCGAACGCTGCGGATCGGACCCAATCCGAGCGATTCATTCAGATTTTGTTGCGCAGATGGGTCTACGCCGAGCCCTGCACCTCATCGTCCGAGCGAACCCAGGCCATGCTCCCCACGATCGACAGCCGTGACCACTCCGCCCTGGGCCGACGATCATTCCGGCAGAGGCTGAACGACCTTTTCGGCGACGAAGGCTAGGCCAGGCGCCGTGCAGCCCACCATCTTCGGCGCTTTCGTCGCGCTGCTCGGCATCTGGTGCCAGTTCGGCGCGTTTCGCCGCACGGTGATCGCGATGATGGCGCTGACCGTCTTCGGCGCGGTGGCGGCGCTCGATCTGCCGGCGGTCGGCGGCGCTTCCGTGACGCCGGCGAACTTCTTCCTGCTGTTCTTCATGCTGCGGCTCGTCTCGATGCGCGACGGCGCCACATCGCTGGTGGCGGAAATCGCGCCACGTCGTCCGCTGTTCGTCTTCTTCCTTCTGATCATCTGGATCATGAGCTCGGCGATCCTGATGCCGCGCCTGTTCGATGGCGCGACGAGTGTCTTCTCGCTGTCGCGCGCGGTCGACTTGGAAGGCGGCACGACCCCGCTGCACGCGACGAGCGGCAACCTCTCGCAGGCCGTCTACGCCGTCGGCGGCTTCATGGTCGCCTGCGGCATGTCGGTCTTCGCCCGCCGCCCGGGCGGCTCCAAGGCGATCCTCTCCGGGCTCGTGTTCATCACGTCGCTCGACCTCGGCTTCGCGGTGCTCGACATCGTCACGAGCGCGACGCACACGGGGTTCATCCTCGATCTCATCCACACGGCGAGCTACGCCTTCCTCACGGACGACGAGCTCGGCGGCCTCAAGCGCCTGTCGGGCAGCTTCTCGGAGGCCTCCGCCTTCGCCACCTTCTCGCTGACGATGCTCGGCGTGAACTTCGCGCTCTTCGTGCAGAACATCCGCCCGCGCTTCACCGGGCCGGCGAGCCTGTTGCTGACGGCGTTCGTCGCGCTGTCGACGTCGAGCGCCGGCTATGCCGGCCTTGCCGTCTTCTACGGCTTGTTCTTCCTCTACGCCTTCGCCGTCGGCGCGATCCACCGCCGCCGACGGGTCGTCGTGATCGCGGTCGGCACGATCTGCGCCGGGATCCTGGCCGTCGCCTTCGTGCTCCTTTTCGTGCCCGCCATCGTGAAGATCGCGACCGCCGTGATCACGGAAAGCCTGCTGACCAAGGGTACGTCGGACTCGGGGATCGAGCGCGGCTCCTGGAACACGCAGGCCCTGCAGGTCTTTCAGGACACTTATTGGCTCGGGGCGGGCATCGGCTCAACACGAGCGTCCAATTACGCGCTCGTGCTGCTGTCGAACCTCGGCGCGATCGGCTTCGGTCTGTTCGCGGTCCTGCTGCTGCGCATCACGCTGGGCCGCGTCACGCCGGCGATGATGGACGAGGAGCGCGGCATCGTCTGGGCGGCTCGGATCGGCATCCTGGTCACGCTGGTCCCGAGCCTGCTCGTCGGCACGGTCTACGATCTCGGCACCATGTTCTACATCCTCGTCGGCATCGCCGCGTCGGGCGTCCCCTCCGCGGCGCCTCACCGCTCAGTCGCGGCGGACGTGGCGCCGCGCCGACGCGGGAGGATGAGCCCGGCGGCGATCGGCGCCGGTCGAACTGCACGATCCGCGGCGGACCCTAGGGCGCCGGGAAGCCCAGCCTCTTCGAGGTCCTCGCGCCGGTCGGCCCGTTCGTCAACGCCGATGCAGCCGGATGGCGCCCTTGGCCGCCGATGAGTCGAGAGAGCGCGAGATCGAGGCGGCGATGCTCCGCCTCGTGGCGGAGCGCGGAGCGGACAAGACCGTCTGCCCGTCCGAGGTCGCCCGCGCGCTCGGTGGCCCGGGCGGGGAGGATTGGCGGCGCCTCATGCCGCCGGTCCGCCGCGTCGCCGAGCGCCTCGCCGGGGCGGGGAAGGTCGCGATCCTGCGCAAGGGCGTGCCGGTCGCCGATCCGGAGACGATGA
>CAZZWW010000044.1:0-12595 GCA_964657815.1 Vulcanimicrobiota bacterium
CCGATCTCGGCGAGCAGCGGCGCGGCGGCGATGAGGGCGCGGCGGTCGATGGGCGTTTCGGGCATGGATCTCTCCTGGCCGCATGATGGGCTCGCGGCGGCGTGGTCCAGATGAAGGCGGCACCTGGAAATTCGTGCATGCCGTAAAGCGGAGCAGGCGAAGGATTATAGCATCTGCTGAGATCGACCCTGCCGTTGGCCCGCCGCCGCTCCTGTGCCAAAGGAGGCGCCTCTTTCCAGGACGCTCCGCCCGCATGCACGACCTCAGATGGATCCGCGACAACCCGGCCGCGCTGGACGAGCGTCGCCGCGCCGCCATCGCCGGCTCGCAGGCCGCGCAGGAGCGACGCAACGCCGCCTCCAAGGAGATCGGCGCGGCGATGAAGGAGGGCGACGCGGCGCAGGCCGAGGCGCTCAAGGCCGAGGTGGCCGAGCTGAAGCTGCAGCTGCCCGCCCTGGAAGCGGAGGAGAAGGGCGCCGCCGGCGCGCTGGACGCGGCACTGTCGGAGATCCCCAACCAGCCGCTCGACGACGTGCCGGAGGGACGCAACGAGGACGACAACGTCCTGCTGCGGGCCTGGGGCGAGAAGCCCCGCATGAACTTCGCGCCCAAGGAGCATTTCGCGCTGGGCGAGGCGCTCGGCCTGATGGACTTCGAGGCGGCCACGCGGATGTCGGGCGCCCGCTTCGTGGTGCTGAAGGGCAGGCTGGCGCGGCTGGAGCGGGCGCTGGCGCAGATGATGCTCGACCTGCACACCGACCATCACGGCTACACCGAGGTGAACCCGCCGATCCTGGTGCGCGACGAGGCGATGGTCGGCACGGCGCAACTGCCGAAGTTCCGCGAGGACCAGTTCCTGGCGACGCGCGAGGGCAAGGAGGAGGGAAGCCGCGACCTCTGGCTGATCCCCACCGCCGAGGTGCCGCTGACCAATCTCGTGCGCGAGCAGATCCTGGACGAGGCGAGCCTGCCGCTGCGCTTCACCGCCTCGACACCGTGCTTCCGCGCCGAGGCCGGGGCGGCGGGGCGCGACACCCGCGGCATGATCCGCCAGCACCAGTTCACCAAGGTCGAGCTGGTCTCGATCACGACGCCGGAGCAGTCGGGCGCCGAGCACGAGCGCATGCTGGGCTGCGCCGAGGCGGTGCTCCAGAAGCTGGAGCTGCCCTACCGCGTGATGACGCTCTGCACCGGCGACATGGGCTTTGCCAGCCAGAAGACCTACGACATCGAGGTCTGGCTGCCGGGCCAGGACCGCTACCGCGAGATCTCGTCGTGCTCGGTCTGCGGCGCATTCCAGGCGCGGCGGATGAACGCGCGCTGCCGTGCTGCCGGCGCCAAGAGCCCGCGCTTCGTGCATACGCTGAACGGCTCCGGCGTCGCCGTGGGGCGCGCGCTGGTGGCGGTGCTGGAGAACTACCAGGAGGCCGACGGCTCGATCCGCGTGCCGGAGGCGCTGAAGCCCTACATGGGCGGCCTCGAGCGCATCGTGCGGGCTTGATGGTCGCGGGCGGAACCGCCTGCGGTCCCGGTTATTGTACCAATAGGCGACGCATGCGAGGCGGCCCGCGCCGCATCCGCGCCGCAAAATGCGCATGGCCACTCGCGAGGGGGTGTGTCCCCCCGAGCGAGATGTCGCCGTTCGGCGACACGGCTCCGCGCTTCGCAGGGTTTCTCGGACAGGTGGCATGAAGATCCTCATCACCAACGACGACGGCATCCACGCGTCGGGTCTCGCCGCGCTGGAGCGCATCGCCGCGCAGGTCGCCGACGAGGTCTTCGTGGTGGCGCCCGAGATGGACCAGTCCGGCGTGGCGCACTCGCTGTCGGTCAACGATCCGCTGCGCCTGCGCAAGATCTCGGAGACGCGCTACGCGCTGAAGGGCACGCCGACCGATTGCGTGATCATGGCGCTGCGCCACCTGCTGGAAGGCCAGAAGGTCGATCTCGTGCTGTCGGGCGTCAACGCCGGGCAGAACGTCGCCGAGGACGTCACCTATTCCGGCACGATCGCCGGCGCCATCGAGGGCACCATCCTCGGCGTGCCGTCGATCGCGCTCTCCCAGGCCTACGGCCGCCACGCCTACGGCGGCAATCCCGGCGGCCGCGAGGGGCTCTCCTTCGACTGCGCCGAGGCGCACGGGCCCGCCGTGATCCGCAAGGTGATGAAGGCCGGTTTCGCCAGCGACGTGGTCATCAACGTCAACTTCCCGCCGTGCCTTCCCGACGACGTCACCGGGATCGCCGCCACCATGCAGGGCCGGCGCGACGCTCAGATCGTGCGCATCGACCCGCGACTCGACGGCCGCGGCAACCCCTATTACTGGATCGCTTTCGGCCGCAACAACGTGGAGGTGCGACCCGGCACCGATCTCGAGGCGCTGGCACAGCGCCGCATCTCGGTGACGCCGCTGAAGCTCGACCTTACCGACGAGCCGACGGTGACCCGCTATGCTCAAGTCTTCGCCGACGAATAGGCCGACATCCGACATCGACGACGCCGAGGCCAAGGCGGCCTTCCATCTGCGCCTGCGCGCCCGCGGCGTGCGCGACCTCGCCGTGCTGCGGGCCTTCGAGATCGTGCCGCGCGCCCGGTTCGTGCCCGAGCGCTACGCCGCGCTCGCGGCCCGCGACCTGCCGCTGCCGATCCCCTGCGGGCAGACGACCCACGAGCCGTGGCGGCTCGCTCGCGCGGTGGAGGCGCTCGGCGTCGAACCCGGTCACCGCGTGCTGGAGATCGGCTCGGGCAGCGGCTACGTGACGGCGGTCCTGGCGCAGCTCGCCGGCGAGGTGCTGGGGCTCGAGCGCTGGGCCGAC
Source organism: Vulcanimicrobiota bacterium (assembly GCA_964657815.1). Lineage (GTDB taxonomy): Bacteria > Pseudomonadota > Alphaproteobacteria > Rhizobiales > Beijerinckiaceae > RH-AL1. The sequence continues at coordinate 2,818 of CAZZWW010000044.1, forward strand.
CTCGCGATGGCCGCGCAGGGGCGGCTCGCCGGTCTCGGCGCGGCCAACGCGACCGTCGTTTGGGCCGACGGCCTCGCCGTGCCGCAGGAGGTCGGACGGTTCGACCGCATCCTCGTCCACGCCGCGCTGCCGGACCGGGTGGACCTGACCGGGCTCTTGGCACACGCCGGTCGGCTCGTCGCCGGCCATGGGGGCGAATTGGTCACCTGGGACGACTGCGGCATCCGCAGCCTCGGCCCGTGCCCCTACGCTCCGCTCGTCGCCGGTCTCGCCGGCCGCTGAGCCGGGCGACATTACTGGGCGCTTCGCGACATGGTTCGCGTTTTGCTCGGTCCGCGTCGTGACAACACGCAACAGCAGGGCGGCGCTCGCCGCGACCGCCGAGGGCATCCGCCTCAAGGCCATCGAGCGGGGCGTCGGCTGGCGGCGTTGGGGACCGTATACGAGCGACCGGCAATGGGGCACGGTGCGCGAGGACTACAGCGCCGACGGCGAGGCCTGGACCCACTTCACCCACGAGCTGGCGCGCAGCCGCGCGTACCGCTGGGGCGAGGATGGCATCGCCGGCTTCTCCGATTCCAACCAGCGCTGGTGCCTCGGCCTGTCGCTCTGGAACGGGCGCGACCGTATCCTCAAGGAGCGCCTGTTCGGCCTCACCAACGGCGAGGGCAACCACGGCGAGGACGTCAAGGAGCACTACTACCACACCGAAGGCCTGCCCTCCCATGCCTACATGGCGATGGTCTACCGCTATCCGCAGGCCGCCTTTCCCTACGAACGACTCGTCGCGGAGAACGCGCGGCGCGGATACGCCGACCGGGAGTACGAGCTCGAGGACACCGGCATCTTCGCGGGCAATCGCTTCTTCGACGTCACCGTGGAATATGCCAAGGCGATCCCCGACGACGTGCTGATGCGCGTCACGGTCGAGAATCGCGGTCCAACGGCGGAGACGGTTTGGCTGATCCCCCAATTCTGGGGGCGCAACACCTGGAGCTGGGTCGCCGGCCGGCCGCGCGCCCGCATCCGCAGGGACCCCGACGGCGGCGGCCTGCTCGCGACGCGGCCGCAGGTGATGCCGCTCTCGCTCGAATGCGACGGTGCCGACGAAATCGTCTTTTGCGAGAACGACACCAACCTGCCGCGTCTCTACGGGCTCAAGGCGCTAGGCCCGTTCAAGGACGGTTTCCACGATTACGTCGTCGATGGAGAACAGGCGGCGATCTCGCGGGTGAGCGGGAGCAAGTGCGCCTTTATTCGCCAGGCGACGCTCGCTCCCGGCAAGCGCCTGACGATGCGGCTGCGGCTACGTCCCAAGGAGATCGCGACGCGCCCGGCGTTCGACGATTTCGACGAAATCTTCGAGCGGCGCATCGCCGACACCGACGCCTTCTATGCCGAGCTGCAACACGGTCAGACGGACGCCGAGCGCGCGCTCGTGCAGCGTCGCGCCTTCGCCGGCCTGCTCTGGACCAAGCAGTTCTACCTCGTCGACATGCCGAAGTGGATCGCGGGCGACCCGGCGCTGCCGAAGCCGCCGCCGCGCGTGCGCAACCTCGATTGGGAGCATGTCAACAACGCCGACATCATCGCCATGCCCGACAAGTGGGAGTACCCCTGGTACGCCGCCTGGGATCTGGCCTTCCACGCCATCGCCTTCCTGCCGATCGATCCCGCCTTCGCCAAGGACCAGCTCGTTCTGCTGACGCGCGTCTGGTACATGCATCCCAACGGCCAGCTGCCGGCCTACGAGTGGAACTTCTCCGACGTCAATCCGCCGGTGCACGCCTGGGCGGCGTGGCGGGTCTACGAGGCCGGGCGCGATGCGGACGGCAAAGGCGATCGCGCCTTCCTCGAGGGCATGTTCCACAAGCTGCTGATCAACTTCACCTGGTGGATCAACCGCAAGGACGCGGACGGCCGCAACATCTTCCAGGGCGGCTTCCTCGGGCTCGACAACATCGGCCTGTTCGACCGTTCCAAGCCGCTGCCGACCGGCGGCAGTCTCGACCAGTCCGACGGCACGGCCTGGATGGCGATGTACGCGCTCACCATGCTGCGCATCGCGCTCGAACTCGCCGCCGAGAACCCGATCTACCAGGACCTCGCCACCAAGTTCTTCGAGCATTTCCTCACCATCGCCGGCGCGATGACGGATGTCGGCGGCGCCGGCATCGGCTTGTGGAACGAGGAGGATGGCTTTTTCTACGACGTGCTGAAGTTCCCGGACGGGCGCAAGCATTCCATGCGCATCCGCTCGATCGTCGGCTTGATCCCGATGTTCGCCGTCGAGGTCCTGGGGCCGGACATCTTCAACGGTCACCCGGACTTCGCCGAGCGCGCGCGCTGGTTCCTGAACTACCGCAAGGACCTCGCCGCGTTGATCTCGCGCTGGACCGAAGAAGGCGTCGGCAAGCGCCACCTGTTGTCGCTCCTGCGCGGACATCGCCTCAAGCGGCTGCTGCGCCGTGCGTTGGACGAGGACGAGTTTCTTTCGCCCTATGGCATCCGTGCCTTGTCGAAGGCGCATGCGAGGGAGCCGTTCGTGCTGGAGGCGGACGGCGCTCGTTTCGAGCTCAGCTACGCGCCGGGCGAATCGGTCGACGGGTCCTTCGGCGGCAACTCGAACTGGCGCGGCCCGATCTGGCTGCCGATCAACTACATGATCATCGACGCCCTGCGACGCTTCCAAGCCTATTACGGCGACGACTTCCGCGTCGAATGCCCGACGCGCTCGGGCAGGATGCTGAGCCTTGCTGAAATCGCCGATGACATCGCGCGACGGCTGCAACGACTGTTTCTCAAGGACGAACACGGCGTACGTCCCGCACAGCCGGTCAAAGAGGCACCGCTGCCGGACGGGTCCGACAGTTTGCTGTTCCACGAATTCTTCGACGGCGACACGGGCCGCGGCCTCGGCGCCAGTCACCAGACGGGCTGGACGGCGCTGATCGCCATGCTCATCGGCCGCGAGCAGCCCGATGTCGGAACCGACCCTCGACAGGCGGCCGCGGCGCTCATCGATCCTTAACTGCGCTTGGATAGGCTGCGACGACCGGAGAACCTCTGGCCTGGCGACCAGTTATTCGGCTCTCATCACGAGCACGCCCATGTTGCCTTACGCGCGCATCCTCGTCGTCGACGACAGCCGCGTCACACGCCGCATCGTTCGCAACATGCTGGGAGACGCGGGGCACCCCAACATCGACGAAGCCGGCGACGGGCGCGAAGCCCTGGGGCTGTTGGCGCGGCGCAGCTACGCGCTGGTGATCTCGGACTGGAACATGGCGCCGATGTCGGGGCTCGAGCTGTTGACAGCGATCCGCGCGTCGCCCGTCCTGCGGGCCATTCCCTTCGTCATGGCGACGGCCAAATCGCAGAAGCGCTTCAGCGGCATCGCGCGCGACGAGGGCGCGACGCGCTATATCGAGAAGCCCTTCACCGCCGCCGATCTGATGGGGTGCATCGGATCGATCCGCGAGAGCAGGGCCGTCGCTTAGGCGCGCGCCCAGAGGCTGTGTTTCCAGGGCGCCGAAGGCGAGCCGGGACTCCATGACGAGTGTGGTGGAACGATGCCGTCTCATTCGGCACGCGCGCCGCCATGGTTTCCGGCCTTTGGCTCCGCTTGCCCCGGGAAAACGGCGCTAGGGATAGGCGTGCGCCGTAGGCGGTGCAGCGAAGGGAGCCTCTGGGCGCCAATCCACCGTCGCGTCGATGCGCGCGGCGAGCGCGAAATCCTTGTCGGTGATGCCCTTCGGCTTGTGGGTCGAAAGCTTCACCAGCAACGTGTTATAGCCAACCACCATTTCCGGGTGATGCCAGGCGGCCTCGCAGAGATGGCCGACCGTGGTGACGAGCATCAGCGTCGCCTTGAAGCTCGACGTGCGGAACGTCCGCTGCAATGCGCCGCCCTCGTAGGTCCAGCTCGACAGCGCGCCCACCCGATCCGCGATCGCCTCGACATCGTAGACCGTCAGGCTCGCCTGTTCCGTCACGCTCAGGCGATCTTGCGGGCGCGGCGGTCCTGCGTCGGCTGGTACGCCATGCGGCTGTGGAAAGAGCAGTAAGGCCCATCGCCGATCGGTGCCTTGCCGCCACAATAGCGGAACTCGGACGAGGACGGATCGCCGACGGGCCAGCGGCACATGGATTCACGCAATTCCATGATGGTGACGTTCTCGGCCATCGGCACGACATTGTCGCCGCTGGAGCGATAGAGCTGTGGCGCCGGCATCGGACGGCTCTGCAGGGCGACGGCGAGGTTGCCGCGCATCGGCATCGCCGCCGCGCGCTGGAGCGGCTGCCGGCTGGGATCGGCGGACGGCTTGCTCGGGCGACGCGCTCCCACCGGCATAGGTGTGGGCGCCTTGACACGGCCGGACATGCCGAGCCGGTGCACCTTCCCGATCACCGCGTTGCGGGTCACGCCGCCCGCGAGTTCAGCCGCGATGCGGCTCGCACTCAAACCTTCGAGCCAGAGCTTTCGAAGAAGCTCCACCCGCTCTTCGGTCCAGGACATCACCCCTTCTTTGCCGATGCTGCCGTCCGCCATAGTGTGGTCCGCCTGCTTGGGTCCGTGGTCGTTCCGGGCGCAGGCCTCGGCTCCGGTGTGCAGGCGTACGGCAGCGAGCCGGAAAGACCGGCTGCGTCGAACGCAGGCACGCTTGAAGTTAAGGCCGTCGCACGAGATGTCGTGGCCGACAGGAGGCAAGCTACACTAGCCGTTGAATCACGCGCAAGAGTCGTAACGGCTTGTTAAGTGTTTTCAACAAGAGCCTGCGCTGCGGTCTTGGCTTGGCCGAACAGCCGCGAATCGAACCGGGAACAAAGCGGAATCGATCTGCGCAAATCTCGCGGCGGCCGAAAAGGATTGATGGAACCGTGTCTTCCCGGCGTCACCTCCTGGGGAGGCTCAGGCCTTGCCGTGATGGGCGGCCTCGCCCTGGGCATCGAGCGGCCAGCGCGGACGGGCGGCGAAGGTCATGTCGTCGGTCAGACCAAGCGCCAGGCGCTCGAGGCCGGCCCAAGCGATCATCGCGCCGTTGTCGGTGCAGAGCTTGGGCGGCGGGATCACCAGCCGCAAACCGGCCTCGCCGCAGAAGCGTGCCATCGCACGCCGGATCGCATCGTTGGAGGCGACACCGCCGGCCGCCACCACGGCCTCGCACGGGCCGACCTTCTCGCGGAAGAGGCGGGTCGCCACGCGGATGCGGTCGATGATCGTGTCGACCACGGCGGCCTGGAACGAGGCGCAGAGATCGTTCACGTCGGTGGCGGTCAGCGGCTTGATGTCGTCGGCGGCGAGCCGCACCGCCGTCTTGAGGCCGGACAGCGAGAAATCGGGGCGCGGCCGCCCGAGCATCGGGCGCGGGAAAGCGAAGCGCTCGGGGTCACCCTCGGCCGCGTGGCGTTCCACCAGCGGGCCGCCGGGGTAGGGCAGGCCGAGCATCTTGGCGATCTTGTCGAAGGCCTCGCCCACGGCGTCGTCGAGCGTCGCACCGAGGCGCAGGTAGTCGCCGATCCCCTTGACGGCGACGAGCTGGGTGTGGCCGCCGGAGACGAGCAGCAGCAGGTAGGGGAAGGGCACGTCGTCGGTCAGCCGCGGGGTGAGGGCGTGGGCCTCGAGGTGGTTCACCGCGACGAACGGCTTGTGCAGGGCGAGAGCGAGCGCCTTGCCGGCGGTGAGCCCGACGATGACGCCGCCGATCAGGCCGGGACCGGCGGCGGCGGCGATGCCGTCGACCTGCTTGATGGTCATGCCGGCCTTCTCGACCGCCCGCAGGATCAGCCGGTCGAGCACGTCGACGTGGGCGCGCGCGGCGATCTCCGGCACCACGCCCCCGTAGGCCGCGTGCTGACGGATCTGGCTCATCACCTCGTTGGAGAGGATCTCGGCCGTGCCGTCGGGCCGCCGTTCCACGATCGCCGCCGCGGTCTCGTCGCAGGTGGTCTCGATTCCAAGGACGCGCATCAGGGTCTCCGCTTCGCGTGGGAGCATAGGGGGTGTCATGAGCCTTGCCCATCCTCGTCGCCGTCACGGCCGGGACAAGCCCGACCATGACGACGCTTTCGTTCTGACGTCAGCGGGCTAAGAGGCGCTCCACTGCGGCGCGATCGGGCAGGGCGGGGATGGCGCCGCGTTTCGTGGTCGCCAGTGCTCCGGCGGCGCAAGCGAAGCGCACTATGCAAGTGAGCGCAGCGTGGTCGAGCGCGTCGAAGTCGCGGTGCGCCACGAGGCCGGCGATCAACGCGGCGGTGAAGGCATCTCCAGCGCCCGTGGTATCGACGGTCTCGAGTTTCAGGCCCGGCTCCTGTCCCTCTTCGGCAGCGTCGAGCCAAAGGCAACCGCGGCGACCGCGGGTCACAGCCATGAGCTCGAGGGCCGGATGCCAAAGGGCGCGCGCGGCCTCGACGAGGTCGCAGCTGTCGACCTGGAGGAAGCGCACCTCGTCCTCGGCGAGCTTCACGATATTGGCTCGGGACAGGCCGAGCCGCATGGCATCGCGCGCGGCCTCGGCATCCGGCCACAGCGGCAGGCGAAGGTTTGGATCAAAACTGACGCGCACGCCGTGGCGATGGGCGAGATCGACGGCGTGCAGGGTCGCGGCGCGCGCGGGCTCGGCGATGAGGCTGATCGTGCCGAAGTGCAGCAGCTTGGTCTCGCGGATGTCCGCCTCGTCGATGTCGCCGGGCGCGATCCTCGTGTGGGCGGCGGGGTGCCCGTAGAAGAGGAAGTCGCGCTCGCCGTCGTTGCCGAGCGACACCACCGCGAGCGCGGTGGGCGCTTCCTTGGTGACCCGCAGCCCCGCCGTCGCAACGCCCTCGCGCGCCAGCGTGTCGGCGAGAAAGCAGCCGAACGGATCGTTGCCGACGCAGCCGATGAAGCCGGAGGAGACGCCGAGCCGGACCAGGCCCACGGCGACGTTGGCCGGCGCGCCGCCGGCCGCCTTGAGGAAGGTCTCGGTCTCGGCGAGGCCGACGCCGCTGCGCGTCGGCACCATGTCGATCAGCGCCTCGCCGAGGCAGAGCACGTCAACCATGTGTCAGGTGGGCCACGCCACCGCGGATCAGGCCCTCGAGGCGGTCGTAGAGCGTGATGTCCTTGGCCTTGCCGACCAGGCCGCGGACATCGAACGTCGTCATCGACGCTTCGCCATTCGCGGTAGCGCTCAGGCCGACCCTCGGCCAGGACGCGCTGTTCGTACGTTGTCCGGTTTTGCGTTCTTCAAGCGTCGAAGGGACGGTACGGAAAGGTCCTTCGGCATCGAATTCTTGCGAGATGATGCATGCCTTCCTTGTTTGGCCCTCCGCCTTTCGTCAACGATGGAGGGGCGCGACCTTCAGGCCACGCCGAGCTTTTTCTGCAGGCTCGTCGAGGACGTCGTATACTGGAAGGTGAGCCGCTTCTCGGGATGCACGTAGCGATGAATGCGTTGCGCTGCCAGCGCGCTTTCGTGGAAGCCGGAAAGGATCAGCTTCAGCTTGCCGGGATAGGTGTTGATGTCGCCGATCGCGAAGATGCCCGGCGTCGAGGTCTCGAACTTCTCGGTGTCCACCGCCACCAGGTTCTCGTCCAGGTTCAGGCCCCAGTCGGCCACCGGACCGAGCTTCATGGTCAGGCCGAAGAACGGGATCATCCGCTCGCAGGCCACGCGCGTCTCGCCGTCCGGGCCCTTGACGTCGATGGCCTCGAGAGCACCGTCGACGCCGTGCAACCCCGACACTTGGCCGATGACGAGGTCCATCCCGCCCTCCGCCACCAGCGCGCGCATGGCGTTGACGGAATGCGGCGCGCCGCGGAAGTCGTCGCGGCGGTGGACGAGGGTGAGGCGCCGCGCGAGCGGCTGCAGGTTGAGCGTCCAGTCGAGCGCGGAATCGCCGCCGCCGACGATCACCACGTCGCGGTCGCGGAACGCCTCCATGCGGCGCACGGCATAGTGCACGGAGGTGCCCTCGTACACCTCGATGCCGGCGATGGGCGGCTTCTTCGGCTGGAACGAGCCGCCGCCGGCGGCGATCACGATGGCCTTGCAGCGCAGGCTCTTGCCGAAGCTCGTGCGCAGGAGGAAGAGCGGCGCCTCGGGCGTGCCGAGCGGTTCGATCGACTCGACCATCTCGCCGAAATGGAAGACCGGCTTGAACGGTTCGCCCTGCGCCATCAGCCGGTCGACGATCTCCTGGCCGGTGACGCTGGGAAAGCCCGGGATGTCGTAGATCGGCTTCTCGGGATAGAGCTCGGCGCATTGGCCGCCGGGCTTCGGCAGGATGTCGACCAGGTGGCAGCGGATGTCGAGCAGGCCGAGCTCGAACACGGCGAAGAGCCCGACAGGCCCGGCGCCGACGATCACCACGTCCGTCTCGATGGGCTGATGGTCCCCGGTGTCGTGGGTCACGCGTTCCGTCCCTTGTCTCCGGAAGCCCTATCCCTGGCGGTCGGGCGTCGTCAGCTTCAACCCGTCGAGCGCCGGCGTGACCTTGATCTGGCAGGACAGGCGCGAGGTCGGCTTCACGTCGTAGGCGAAGTCGAGCATGTCCTCTTCCATGCCCGACGGCTTGCCCACCTTCGCCATCCAGTCCTCGTCGATATACACGTGGCAGGTGGCGCAGGCGCAGGCGCCGCCGCATTCGGCGACGATCTCGGGGACCTTGTGGCGGATCGCCGTCTCCATCACGGTGGACCCGTTCTCGCCCTCGACGGTGCGGGAGGTGCCCTTGGAATCCGTGTAGGTGATGGCGGCCATGTCGGGTCCTTGACGGGGTCTTCTGCGCCCGGCTGGCGCGCGTCCGGCCTTTTAGACAAGCCTCGCGATGATGAACAGGGGCGTCAGGGTGCGGCGAGGCGCGCCTCGATCGCGAGGTCCGCCGCGGCGAAGGCCGTTGAAAGTTCGGGATAAAGAGCCTGCCGGCCGGCGGCGTCGGCGGCATCGTAGCGTTGCAGCAGATCGGCCGCAGCGGCGGCCCCTATCCCCTGGCACGAGCCCTTGAGAAGGTGGGCCGTCATGGTCTGCTCGTCGCTGGAGAGGTCGGGCAGGGCCGGCAGGAGCCGGCGGACCTGCTCAGCGAACAGCATCATGACCTCGCGCGCGAGAGCCGCATCGCCGAGGGTCTGGGCGTCGAGGAACGCAAAATCGATCGGGGCGCCAGGTTCCGTCACGGCATTGCTATGGTGAATGGTCCGTTAACGACGTTTCGCAATGCCTTGCCAAGCTTGGTTTCTTTCGAGCACCTCATTCTGTAGGGTGCGTTTGGTTAACAGGTGGTGTTTCGGTCGGTGCACCGCGGCGGGGCGCACGCGACCGGTGTAACGAGGCGTGCAATGGCCAACCCCTCAAAGGCTCAGGATCCGGCGGCTGCGGCCTTGTCGGCGATCGAGGAAGCCCTCAATCTCGGCAGCGACCACGAGGCGGCGATGCCGCCGTTGACGGCCGAGAGAACCGACGAGAGGGCCCAGGGCGACCACGCGGACGCCAAGCCCGCGGCCGAGGCGCGCGGCTTCGAGGTCTCCTCCGACGATCGCCTGCATCCGCTGCTCGTCCCCGGCACCACGCGGCGTCGCGACAATCGCGCCCGTCTGCCGTCGGCCGAGAACGACGCTCAGCTGTTTCCGCGGGTCGATGCGGGCGTGCCGCCGGCGCCGGAGCCCGTCGCTGCCGGCGAGGCGCCGGTGCTCGACGTGGCGCCCGAGCGACGCCCGCCGGCCGACCGCCCGGCGGCGCGCCCCGCAGTGGCGCCGGCCAACGACGACAAGGAGAGCGTCGGCGCCATCCTGCGCACGCTG
>CAZZWW010000045.1:0-12529 GCA_964657815.1 Vulcanimicrobiota bacterium
CCTCGCGCACGCCGGGGATCGACGAGAACTCGTGCAGCACGCCGTCGATGTGCACGCTGGTGATGGCGGCGCCCTGCAGCGACGAGAGCAGGATGCGGCGCAGCGCATTGCCGAGCGTCAGGCCGAAGCCGCGCTCGAGCGGCTCGGCGACCACGGTCGCAAACCGCTTGGCGTCGTCGCCCGAGGTGACCTCGAGCTTGTTCGGCTTGATGAGTTCCTGCCAGTTCTTCTGGATCATGGTGCACCTTTCGTGATGCGGACGGCAGCGACCGGATTGCCCCGCCGTCGTCGAAGGAAAGAGATCGTCGGCCGCGTCAGACGCGGCGGCGCTTGCGCGGGCGGCAGCCGTTGTGAGGAATCGGGGTCACGTCGCGGATCGACGTCACCATGAAGCCCGAGGCCTGCAGGGCGCGGAGCGCGGACTCGCGGCCGGAGCCAGGACCCGACACCTCGACCTCGAGCGTGCGCATGCCGTGCTCCTGCGCCTTGCGAGCCGCATCCTCGGCGGCCATCTGCGCGGCGTAGGGCGTCGACTTGCGCGAGCCCTTGAAGCCCATCGTGCCGGCCGAGGACCACGAGATGGTGTTGCCCTGCGCGTCGGAAATGGTGATCATCGTGTTGTTGAACGTCGAGGCGACGTGGGCGACGCCCGACACGATGTTCTTGCGTTCGCGGCGGCGGACGCGCCCGGTCTCTTTGGCCATGTGTAGGTTCCTTCTGGCGCGCCCGTGATGCCAGGCGCTCGGGTTATCGCTTCGCGCTGCGTGGCGCTCGCGCTACTTCTTCTTGCCGGCGATCGGCTTGGCCTTGCCCTTGCGGGTGCGGGCGTTGGTGTGGGTCCGCTGGCCGCGCACGGGCAGCTGGCGGCGATGGCGCAGGCCGCGGTAGCAGCCGAGGTCCATCAGGCGCTTGATGTTGATCGACACCTCGCGACGCAGGTCGCCCTCGACCATGTAGTCGCGGTCGATGGTCTCGCGGATCTGGAGGACCTCGTTGTCGGTCAGCTCCGCCACGCGACGTTCCGCCGGGATGGAGACCTTCGTGCAGATCTCCTGCGCCTTGGTCGCGCCGATGCCGTGGATGTACTGGAGCGCGATGACGACGCGCTTGTTGGTCGGGATGTTGACGCCTGCGATACGGGCCATGATGCTCGCTTCTCCATGTAGGTCCCGAGGGACAGAACGGCGCGTCCGGTGGAGCCCGGCCCATGCGACGTGATCGAGATGACGCCACAACGAAGACGAGCGGCCCCGAAGGGACCGCGTCTGATATGCCGTCGCTGGCGTGAGGTGCTGGCTATAGTCTCCGCGGCAGCGCGTCAAGAGCCGCTGCGACTTGTCAAGCCCGAACTTGTTGCTTGTCCTTGAGGAAGGCATCGATCGAGGCGGTGACCGTATCGATCGACGCCATGCCGTCGACGGCGTGCAGCTCGCCGATGTCGCCGTAATATTCGGACACGGGCGCCGTCTGCGAGCGGTAGGTCTCGAGCCGCTTGCGGAAGGCGTCCGCGTTGTCGTCCTCGCGCGGCTCGCCGCCCTTCGCGATCGTCTCCTGGACCCGCTGCTCCATGCGGCGCACGAGCGCCTGCTCGTCCACCTTGAGCTCGATGACGGCATCGAGCGCCATGCCTTTGTGCTCGAGCATGGTGCCGAGAGCCTTCGCCTGCGCCACGGTGCGCGGAAAGCCGTCGAGGATGAAGCCGCGTGCCGCGTCGGGCTGCTCGACCCGATCCGCGATGAGCTTGATGACGATCTCGTCGGAGACCAGCTTGCCCTCGCTCATGATGACCTGGGCCTTGCGTCCGATATCGGACTGAGCCGTGACGGCGGCCCGCAGCATGTCCCCGGTGGAGAGCTGCGGAATGCCGAAGCGCTCCATGATACGCGCGGACTGGGTGCCCTTTCCGGCACCCGGCGGTCCGAGCAGGATCAACCTCATCGGCGACGTCCCCTCAGCTTCGACTTCTTGATCAGGCCTTCGTACTGATGGGCCTGCAGATGGCCGTGGATCTGCGCCACGGTGTCCATGGTCACGCTGACGACGATCAGCAGCGACGTTCCGCCAAAGTAGAACGGTAGGTTGGCCCAGGAAATCAGTATTTCGGGGAGTAGGCAGATGATCGCGAGATAGGCGGCGCCGAGCACCGTGATCCGCATCAGGATCTTGTCGAGGGTCTGGGCAGTGCGTTCGCCCGGGCGTACGCCGGGTATGAAGCCGCCGTGCTTCTTGAGGTTGTCCGCCGTCTCCTGCGGGTTGAAGACGATCGCGGTGTAGAAGAACGCAAAGAACACGATAAGCGCGATGTAGGCCACCATGTAGAGCGGCCGGCCGTGGCCGAGATAGGTCGTGACGAAGCCGAGCACGCCGGTCGGCGCCTGCCCCTTCGAAGAGAAGTTGGCGATCGTCGTCGGCAACAGCAGCAGCGAGGAGGCGAAGATCGGCGGGATCACGCCCGAGGTGTTGAGCTTCAGCGGCAGGAACGAGGTCTGGCCCTCGTAGACGCGGTTGCCCTGCTGGCGCTTGGGATAGGTGATGAGCACGCGGCGCTGCGCCCGCTCCATGAAGACGATGAAGGCGATGACGGCAATCGACATCACCGCGACGGCCAGGATCACCCCGAACGAGATCGCACCCTGACGGCCGAGCTCGAGGGTGTTGGCGATGGCCGACGGGAACGCCGCGATGATGCCGGCGAAGATGATCAGCGAGGAGCCGTTGCCGATGCCGCGCGAGGTGATCTGCTCGCCGAGCCACATCAGGAACATGGTGCCGCCCATCAGGGTCAGCACGGTCGAGACGATGAAGAACCAGCCGGGATCGGTGACCACGTTGGCCTGGCCCTGCAGCCCCACGGCGATGCCGTAGGCCTGGAACGCGGCGAGGAACACGGTGAGGTAGCGCGTGTACTGGTTGATGATCTTGCGGCCCGACTCGCCCTCCTTCTTGAGGGCTTCCAGCGACGGAATCACCGAGGTCAGCAGCTGGATGATGATCGAGGCCGAGATGTAGGGCATGATGTTCAGGGCGAAGATCGCCATGCGCTGCACGGCGCCGCCCGAGAACATGTTGAAGAGTTCCAGCACACCCTGCTTGTGGCTGGTGAACTGGGCCTGGAACGCCGCCGGGTCGATCCCGGGCATCGGGATGTAGGTCCCGAGCCGGTAGATCACGAGCGCGCCGAGCGTGAACCAGATGCGCTTCTTGAGGACGTCGGCCTTGGCGAAGGCACCCCAATTGACGTTTGCCGCGAGCTGTTCTGCCGCCGATGCCATGGAATGCTCCTGAACCTCGCCGCCCCTACGCCGGTCGCGTCGCCGGCGTCACCCTTCTGCCTTCTCCCGTTTGGGAGAGGTTCAAGCCTCCGCGGAGGCTTCGGCCTTCTCGGCCTTTGCGACCAGCAGCTTGATCGTGCCGCCAGCCTTCTCGATGGCTTCCCGCGCGCCCTTCGACGCGCCGGCGACCTCGAACGCCAGCTTGGCGGTCAACTCGCCGACTCCGAGGATCTTGACCCCGTCGCGCGGCTTCGAGCAAACGCCCGCCGCCACCAGGCTCTCGATCGTGACGGGATGTCCCGCCTCGAGCTTACCGGCGTCGACGGCCTGCTGGATGCGGCCGAGATTGACCTCGTTGTAGTCGGTCGAGAAGGGATTCCAGAAGCCGCGCTTCGGGAGGCGGCGATGCAACGGCATCTGGCCGCCCTCGAAGCCCTTGATGGCGACGCCGGAGCGCGCCTTCTGTCCCTTGACGCCACGGCCGCCGGTCTTGCCCTTGCCGGAGCCGATACCCCGGCCGACACGCATCCGGTTCTTGGTCGCGCCCGGATTGTCGCGGATTTCGTTGAGCTTCATCGCGCGATCCTCCCTAGTCCACGACACGGACGAGATGGGCGACCTTGGCGACCATGCCGCGGATCGCCGGCGTATCCTCGAGCGACGAACGCCGCCCGATCTTGTTGAGCTTGAGCCCGATCAACGTGCGACGCTGATCGGCCGGGCGGCCGATGTGGCTGCCGACCTGCTCGACGGTGAAGGTTTTGCGCTGTGCCTTTGCCATGATGCGTCTCCTCAGGCTTCAGCCGGCGCCGCTTCGGCGTCACCGCCGATGCGCCGCGACTGCAGCAGGGACACCTTGATGTTGCGGCGCGCTGCGACCGCGCGCGGCGAGTCCTCGGCCTTGAGGGCGTCGAAGGTCGCGCGGATCATGTTGTAGGGGTTCGACGACCCCTGCGACTTGGCCACGACGTCGTTCATGCCGAGCGATTCGAAGATCGCGCGCATCGGGCCGCCGGCGATGATGCCGGTACCGGCCGGCGCGGCGCGCAGGATGACGCGGCCGGCGCCGTGGCGGCCGTTGACGTCATGATGCAGGGTGCGGCCCTCGCGCAGCGGCACGCGGATGAGCCCCCGCTTGGCCGCTTCCGTCGCCTTGCGGATCGCCTCGGGCACCTCGCGAGCCTTGCCGTGGCCGAAGCCGACGCGGCCCTTCTGGTCGCCGACGACGACGAGCGCCGCGAAACCGAAACGCCGGCCGCCCTTCACCACCTTGGCGACGCGGTTGATATGGACCAGGCGGTCGACGAACTCGCCGTCGCCCTGGTCCCTGCCGTGGCCACGGTCGCGTCCACCGCGACCGCCGCCATCCCGTCCTTCAGCCATACTTCTCTCTCGTCACTTGCGCGGGTGGCACGGAGCCCTGCCCGCTCGCTTCGATGAACTTTGTCCCGACGCTCAGCGCGTCAGAACTGCAGGCCGCCCTCGCGGGCACCCTCGGCGAGCGCCTTGACGCGGCCGTGATACATGTAGCCACCGCGGTCGAACACGACCTCGGTCACGCCGGCCGCCTTCGCCCGCTCGGCGATGAGCTTGCCGACCGCCGAGGCGGCACCCTTGTCGGCGCCGGTCTTCAGGGCCTCGCGCTGGTCCTTCTCCATGGAGGAGGCGGCGACGAGCGTACGGCCGGCGGTGTCGTCGATGATCTGGCAGTAGATCTGCTTCGACGAGCGGAACACGGAAAGCCGGGGCTTGCCGTAGGCACGGGCCTTGAGGGTCCTGCGGACGCGCGCTGCACGACGCGCCGATGCTCCATTGTCCTTTGCCATGGCTACTTCTTCTTCCCTTCCTTGCGGAAGATGAACTCGTCCGAATATTTCACGCCCTTGCCCTTATAGGGCTCCGGCGGACGGAGCGCCCGGATCTCGGACGCGACCTGACCGACCTGGCGCTTGTCGTTGCCCGCGATGTTGATCTCGACGGGCCGTGGCGTGGTGATCGTGATCCCATCGGGAATCGCGAACGGCACGTCGTGGCTGTAGCCGAGCGACAGCTGCAGGATCTTGCCCTGAACGGCGGCCTTGTAGCCGACGCCGTTGATGTCGAGCCGGCGGGTGAAGCCGGTGGTGACGCCGAGCACGAGGTTGTTCACCTGCGCGCGCGACATGCCCCACATGGCCTGGGCGCGCTTGGTCTCGTTCCGCGGCGTGACGCTCACCTCGTCGTTGGCGAAGGCCACGAGGACCTCGTCCGGACAGGTGAAGTGCAGCTCGCCCTTGGCGCCCTTCACGGTGACCTTCTGGCCCTGGACCGTGGCGGTGACGCCCTTGGGGATGGCGACGGGTTTCTTGCCGACGCGTGACATGGTTCTCTTCCCTTCTTCCCTGCTCGATCAGAAGACCTTGCAGAGAACCTCGCCGCCGACATTGTTTTCGCGCGCGGCATGATCGGCCATGACGCCCTTCGGCGTGGACATGATCGTGATGCCGAGGCCGTTGGCGACGCGCGGCATGGCGTCGACGGCGGCGTACACGCGACGGCCAGGCTTGGAGACGCGCGAGATTTCGCGGATCACCGGCTGGTTGTCGTAATATTTCAACTCGATTTCGAACTCGGTGCGGCCGTTGCCGTACTCGGTCGTCGAGTAGCCGCGGATATAGCCTTCCTGCTCGAGCACGTCGAGCACGTTGGCCCGCAGCTTGGAGCCGGGGGTCTGGACCTTGCCCTTGCGGCGCATTCCGGCATTGCGGATGCGGGTGAGCATGTCGCCCAACGGATCGTTCATCGCATGCCCTCCCTTACCAGCTCGACTTGACGAGGCCGGGGATCAGCCCCTGCGAGCCGAGCTCGCGCAAGGCGATACGGCTCATCCGCATCTTGCGGGTGAAGGCCCGCGGACGGCCGGACACTTCGCACCGGTTGCGGATACGCTCCGGCGCCGAGTTGCGCGGCAGCTCGGACAGGCGCAGGCGCGCCTCGAAGCGCTCCTCGATCGGAAGCCCCTCGTTGTTCGCGATGCCCTTCAGCCGCTTCCGGCGCGCAGCATACTGCTTCACCAGCTTGATGCGCCGCTTGTTGTTCTCAACCGCGCTTTTCTTCGCCATCGATGATCCTCTGGTATCCGCGTTTGAGCCCTAGAGGCTCACTGCCGGAACGGGAAGTTGAACGCCCGCAGGAGAGCGCGCGCCTCGTTATCGGTCTTGGCCGTCGTGCAGACGATGATGTCCATGCCCACGATCGTGTCGACCTTGTCGTAGTTGATCTCGGGGAACACGATGTGCTCCTTGATGCCCATTGCGAAATTGCCGCGACCGTCGAAGCTCTTCGCATTCAGTCCGCGGAAGTCGCGGATGCGGGGAAGCGCGATCGTGATGAGGCGATCGAGGAACTCGTACATGCGAACCTTGCGAAGCGTCACTTTCGCCCCGATCGGCATGTTCTCGCGCACCTTGAACGTCGAGATGGCGTTGCGCGCGCGGGTGATCACCGGCTTCTGGCCAGCGATGAGCGCGAGGTCCGCCGCGGCCAGCGTCACCTTCTTCGTGTCGTTGACGGCCTCGCCGACGCCCATGTTCAGCACGATCTTCTCGATCGTCGGCACCTCGAGCGGGTTCTTGTAGCCGAACTCCTCGATCATCTTCTGGCGCACCACGTCCTCGTAGTGCGAGCGAAGGCGAGGAATGTACCCCTCAGGCGCCGCCAAGCTGTCGGCCGAGGCGGTCGCGTAGGAGGGAGCGCCGCGGCCGAGCTTCTCGGTCGGGACGGCTTTCGAGTCCTTGGCAGTCTGTTTGGACGGGGCCTTGCCGCCTTTGGCGGGCGCGCCCTTGCCACCCTTGGCGTCAGCCATCGATCAAATCTCCGGAAAGCTTGGCAAAGCGGACCTTCTGGCCCTCGTGAATCTTGAAGCCGACCCGGCTGGCCTTGCCGTCGCGCGGATCGGCGATGGCGAGGTTCGAGAGATGGATCGACGCTTCCTTGGAGACGATGCCCGCCTCCTGGTTCTGCGTCTGCTTCTGGTGCTTCTTGACGAGGTTGACGCCGCGCACGATCGCGCGCTCGTCCTTGGGCATCACCTGCAGCACTTCGCCCGAGCGGCCCTTGTCGCGCCCGACCCGCACGACGACGGTGTCGCCCTTCTTGATCTTGGCCGCCATCACAGCACCTCCGGGGCGAGCGAGATAATCTTCATGTGGTTGCGCCCGCGCAGCTCGCGCGGCACCGGCCCGAAGATGCGGGTACCGACAGGCTCGCTCTGGTTGTTGATGAGAACGGCGGCGTTTCCGTCGAAGCGGATCACCGAGCCGTCGTTGCGCTTGATGTCCTTGGCGGTGCGGACCACCACGGCCTTCATCACGTCGCCCTTCTTCACGCGACCGCGCGGAATGGCTTCCTTGATGGAAACGACGATGATGTCGCCGACGCCGGCGTAGCGGCGCTTCGACCCGCCCAGAACCTTGATGCACATCACGCGACGCGCACCGCTGTTGTCGGCGACGTCGAGGTTGGTCTGTACCTGTATCACGGCCTACGGCCCTTCCTGTCAGATCGGTTTCCGGCGCCTCGGAGGAGCCGGACTACGCCTGAGGGATAATCCCTGCTGGCTACTATGGTGGTCCGAGTTTCAAGCCCTTGATATCTTTCGGCTCAGGTCTCGATGAAGGTTACGCCTGGGCCGCCTCGACGCCGCCGCGTTCGACGACGATCCAGCGCTTGAGGCGGGAGATCGGCTTGGTTTCCTCGATGAAGACCGTCTCGCCGACCTTGTGGGCCATCGCTTCATCGTGGGCGTGGTAGTTCTTGGACCGCCGCACCGTCTTCTTCAAGAGCGGATGCGTAAAACGGCGCTCGACCTTCACGACAACGGTCTTGGCCTGCTTGTCGGAGACGACGACGCCCTGGAGGATTCGCTTCGGCATATCAGTCCTACTTCTGCGCGGCGCGCTTGTGGGCGGCGAGCGTCTTCACGCGCGCGATGTCGCGGCGCACGACGCGGACGCGCGCGGTGTTCTCGAGCTGCCCGGTGGCACGCTGGAAGCGCAAGTTGAACTGCTCCTTCTTGAGGTTCAGCACTTCCTGGTCGAGCTGGTCTTCCGACATCGTCTTGAGGTCGGACAGGCGATCGGTGGCTTTCATGTCCGTCCCTATTCCGCGATGCGTTCGATGAAGCGGGTCTTGATCGGCAGCTTGGCGGCGGCGAGCGTCAGAGCCTCCTTGGCCAAGCCCACCGGCACGCCGTCGAGCTCGAACATGATGCGGCCCGGCGCGACGCGGGCGCACCAGTATTCGTTGGCGCCCTTGCCTTTGCCCATACGAACTTCCGTCGGCTTCTTCGACACCGGCAGATCGGGGAACACCCGGATCCAGACGCGGCCAGCCCGCTTCATGTGGCGGGTCATCGCGCGACGTGCCGCCTCGATCTGACGCGCGGTGATGCGGTCGGGCTCCATGGCCTTGAGGCCGAACTGGCCGAAGTTCAGCTCGAAGCCGCCCTTGGCTGCACCGGAGATGCGGCCCTTGAAGGCCTTCCGGTACTTTGTTTTCTTGGGTTGAAGCATGGGATGAAGCTCTTAAACCGAAATGAGAAGGCGCTCAGGCCGCGTCGCGGTCGCGGCGCGGACCGCGGGGGCGGTCGTCGTCGCGGTCGCGGCGGGGACGACGGTCGCCGCCGCCGTGATCCTGCTCGGCCATCTTCTTGTCCTGGGCCATCGGATCGTGCTCCAGGATCTCGCCCTTGAAGATCCAGACCTTGATGCCGCAGGTGCCGTAAGCTGTGTGGGCGGTCGCCGTACCGTAATCCACGTCCGCGCGCAACGTATGAAGCGGCACGCGCCCCTCGCGGTACCATTCGAGACGCGCGATCTCGGCGCCGCCGAGGCGGCCGGCGCAGTTGATGCGGATGCCCTCGGCACCGAGGCGCATGGCCGACTGCACGGCGCGCTTCATCGCGCGACGGAACGCGACGCGGCGCTCGAGCTGCTGCGCGATCGAGTCGGCGACCAGCATGGCGTCGACCTCGGGCTTGCGCACCTCGACGATGTTGATGACGACCTCGGAGTCGGTCATCTTGGCGACCTGCTTGCGGATCTTGTCGATATCCGCGCCCTTCTTGCCGATGACGACGCCCGGACGCGCGGAGTGGATCGTCACCCGGCACTTCTTGTGCGGGCGCTCGATGATGATCTTCGACACCGCCGCCTGCTTGAGCGTCTTCATCAACTCGGCACGGATCGCGATGTCCTCGTGCAGCAGGTCGGCGTAGTCGTTCTTGCCCGCGAACCAGCGCGAGTCCCAGGTGCGGTTGATGCCGAGCCGGAGCCCGATCGGATTGACTTTCTGTCCCATCGTTCTCTCCTCAGGCCGCCTGCGTCGCTTCGACTTCGCGCACGACGATCGTGAGGTTCGCGAAAGGCTTGCTGATACGGCCAGCGCGGCCACGGGCGCGCGGGCTGAACCGCTTCATGACCAGCGCCTTGCCGACATGGGCCTCGGCGACGATCAGGTCGTCGACGTCGAGGTCGTGGTTGTTCTCGGCATTGGCGATGGCGCTCTCGAGCGTCTTGCGGACGTCGAGGGCGATGCGCTTCTGCGAGAACTCGAGATCGGCCAGCGCGACGTCGACGCGCTTGCCGCGGATCAGCTGTGCCAGGAGGTTCAGCTTCTGCGGGCTGACGCGCAACATGCGGCAGACGGCCTTGGCCTCGTTCTCCGGCAACGAGCGGGGGGTCTTCTCCTTGCCCATGATCAGCCCCTCTTCGCTTTCTTGTCCGCGGCATGGCCGTGGAAGGTACGCGTCGGCGAGAACTCGCCGAGCTTGTGGCCGATCATGTCCTCGGTGACGTTCACCGGGATGTGCTTGTGGCCGTTGTAGACGCCGAAGGTGAGGCCGACGAACTGCGGCAGGATGGTCGAGCGCCGGCTCCAGGTCTTGATGACCTCCGAGCGCTTCGAGCCCCGGGCGGTTTCCGCCTTCTTCAGCATGTAGCCGTCGACGAACGGACCTTTCCAGATGGATCGCGTCATGGATCAGCCCTTTTTCTTGCTCTTGTGACGCGACGTCACGATGAAACGGTCAGTCGACTTGTTCGACCGGGTCTTCTTGCCCTTGGTCGGCTTGCCCCAGGGGCTCACCGGATGGCGACCGCCCGAGGTGCGGCCTTCGCCGCCGCCGTGGGGATGGTCGACCGGATTCATGGTCACGCCGCGGTTGTGCGGCATGCGCCCGAGCCAGCGGCTGCGACCGGCCTTGCCGATCGTCGCGTTCATGTGGTCGGGGTTCGACACCGCGCCGACCGTGCCGAAGCACTGTCCATGGACCAGGCGCTGCTCGCCCGAGTTCAGGCGAACGATGACGTAGCCCTGGTCGCGGCCGACGACCTGCGCGAAGGTTCCGGCGGAGCGCACCATGGCGCCACCCTTCCCGATCTTCAGCTCGACGTTATGCACGATCGTGCCGACCGGCATCGAGGCCAGGGCCATCGCGTTGCCGGGCTTCACGTCGACCTGCTGACCCGAGATGACCTCGTCGCCGACCTGCAGGCGCTGCGGCGCCAGGATGTAGGCCTGCTCACCATCGCTGTAGCGGACCAGCGCGATGAACGCCGAGCGGTTCGGGTCGTATTCGAGCCGCTCGACCTTGGCCGGGATGTCGAGCTTGCGACGCTTGAAGTCGACGATCCGGTAGGTCTGCTTGTGGCCACCGCCGCGGAACCGCACGGTGACGCGGCCGGTGTTGTTGCGCCCGCCGAACGAGTGCTGTCCCTCGGTCAACGTCTTGACCGGCTTACCTTTGTAGAGGCCGGAGCGATCGATCAAGACGAGCTGGCGAAGGCTCGGCGTGATCGGGTTGAAGGTCTTGAGTGCCATGGTTTCCTCAGAGGCCCGTGGTCACGTCGATACGGTCGCCTTCGGCGAGCGTGACGATGGCCGTCTTGACGTCGGACTGCTGCCCGCGGACACCGCGGAAGCTCTTCTGCTTGCCCTTGCGGATCAGCGTGTTGATCTTCTCGACCTTGACGTCGAAGAGGCGCTCCACGGCCGCCACGATCTGCGGCTTGGTCGCATCCTTGCGGACCTTGAACACGACCTTGTTCAGCTCCGCCGCCATGGTCGCCTTCTCGGTGATCACCGGAGACAGGATGACGTCGTAATGGCGGGCCTCGATCTGGGCCTTGGCTTGGGTTTTGGCGGCGCTCATTTGAATCGCGCCTCCAGCGCTTCCACCGCGGCGCGCGTCAGCACGAGCTTTTCGCGGCGCAGGATATCGTACACGTTGAGCCCCTGGATCGGCAGGACGTCGATCTGCGGGATGTTGCGGGCGGCCTTGGTGAAGTTCTCGTTCGTCTCGGCGCCGTCGATGATGAGCGCGTTGGCGAGGCCGATCTTGGCGAAGTTGGCGAGAAGCCCCTTCGTCTTGGGCTCGGCCATCTGGGCGTCGGCCCAGACGATGATCCCGCCGTCCCTGGCCTTCGCCGAGAGCGCATGGCGCAGGGCCAGCGCCCGCACCTTCTTCGGCAGGTCATGGGCATGGTCGCGCGATACCGGGCCGTGGGCCTTGCCGCCGCCGCGGAACTGCGGCGCGCGCGCCGAGCCGTGACGGGCGCCACCGGAGCCCTTCTGCTTACCGAGCTTCTTGCCGGTGCGCCAGATGTCGGCACGACCCTTGGATTGATGCGTGCCGGCGCGCCGCTTGGCGAGCTGGTAGCGAACCATGCGGGCGATCAGGTCGACGCGCGGCTCCAGGCCGAAGATCGCATCGTCGAGCTCGATAGAGCCGGGTGCGCCCTCGTGGGCGCCGTCGTGGGAGGTGATGTCGAGTTTCATCGCTCTCAGGCCTCCGGAGCCGCTTGGGCGGCGGGAGCCGTCTCTGTGTTGGTGTTCTCGTTGGCCGCGTGCTCGCCGGCATCGTGACCGTTCGAAGCGAGCCGGAACTTGCCCGGCTGCGGCACGTCCTTGGGCAACGCCTTCTTGATGGCGTCGCGAACGAAGATCCAGCCGCCGGCCGTGCCAGGCACCGCGCCTTCGACGAGGATCAGCCCGCGCTCGACGTCGGTCTGCACGACGCGGAGGTTCAGCGTCGTCACGCGTTCGACACCGAGATGGCCGGCCATCTTCTTGTTCTTGAACGTCTTGCCGGGATCCTGACGGCCGCCGGTCGAACCGTGCGAGCGGTGAGAGACGGACACGCCGTGAGTGGCGCGCAGACCGCCGAAGTTCCAGCGCTTCATCGGGCCGGCGAAGCCCTTGCCGGTCGAGGTGCCGGT
>CAZZWW010000046.1:0-12477 GCA_964657815.1 Vulcanimicrobiota bacterium
TCCCCTACGAGGGCGAGGAGGACCCCGACCTCATCAACGCCGGCAAGCAGACCGTCACCGAGCTGCCGTCGACGAGCTACTTCTCCTCGGCCGACAGCTTCATGATGATCCGCGGCGGCCACATCGACCTCGCCATCCTCGGCGCGATGGAGGTGGCGGAGAACGGCGACCTCGCCAACTGGATGATCCCGGGCAAGATGATCAAGGGCATGGGCGGCGCCATGGACCTCGTCGCCGGCGTGCGGCGCGTGGTGGTCATCATGGACCACACGTCCAAGCACGGCGAACCGAAGCTGCTGCACCGCTGCACCCTGCCGCTGACCGGCTCGGGCGTGATCGACATGGTCATCACCGACCTCGGCGTGTTCGAGATCGACAAGGCCGAGGGTCACATGGTGCTGGTCGAGCTCGCCGACGGCGTGAGCCTCGACGAGATCAGGGCCAAGACGCAGGCGGCCTATACCGTAGCGGGGGAGCTTCAGGCCAAGGCGGCCTGAAACAGAAGCAGGGGCAGCGCGATGAGCGATGCGACACGAGCTCGCGACGGCCTCCAGGTCGTCCGCGAAGGTGCCGGCTTCCGCGGCAAGCAGGGGCACATCTACCGTCCCGCCATCTCGGCGGAGAAGACCGGCGCGACGGCGCTGCACATGCAGCTCCTCGAGATCCCGCCGGGCGAGCGGGCCCACGCCCACAAGCACGAGGCGCACGAGACGGCGATCCACGTGCTGAAGGGCGTCTCCGGCTGCTTCTGGGGCGACAGGCTGCAGCACCACGCGATCGTCGGCGCCGGCGATTTCTGCTACATCGCCGCCGACGTGCCGCACCTGCCCTACAACCGCAGCGCCACCGAGCCGGTGGTCGCCGTCATCGCCCGCACCGACCCCAACGAGCAGGAGAGCGTCGTGCTTCTGCCCGAACTGGAGGCGGGCGTGGATTGGACGGCGTTCGCCGACTAGGCCGCCGCCAGCCGACGCCGCGCCTGGATCAGGCCGGCGGTCGATGAGTCGAGCGCCTCGGTCGAGGCGGATGAATCCGACACGATCGGCACCAGGCGCCCTGCGAGTTCCTTGCCGAGCTCGACGCCCCACTGGTCGAAGCTGTCGATGCCCCAGACCACGCCCTGGGTGAACACCTTGTGCTCGTAGAGCGCGATGAGGCGGCCGAGCATGCGCGGCGTCAGGCTGGTGTAGAGAAAGGTCGAGGTCGGGCGGTTTCCCGAGAACTGCTTGGCCGGCGCCAGCGTGCCGGCGGCGGCCTTGTCCATGCCGCCCTTCTCCAGCGCCGTCTCGACCTCGGCGATTGTGCGCCCGCGCATCAACGCCTCGCCCTGGGCGAAGCAGTTCGCCACCAGCAGGTCGTGATGGTGCCCGTCGGCAGCGGTCGGCTTGGCAGCCACGAGGAAGTCGATCGGCACCGGCTCGGTGCCCTGGTGCAGCATCTGGAAGAAGGCGTGTTGGCCGTTGGTGCCGGGCTCGCCGAAGATGATCGGCGAGGTCTTCATCGTCACCGGCGACCCGTCCAGCTGCACGTGTTTGCCGTTCGACTCCATCTCGAGCTGCTGGAGATAGGCCGGGAAGCGGCCGAGGCGCTGGTCGTAGGGGATCACCGCCTGGGTCGAGAGGTCGAGGAAATTGTGGTTCCAGATCTCGACCAGCGCCATCAGCGCCGGGATGTTCTTCTCGGTGGGCGCCGAGACGAAATGCTCGTCGATGTCCTGGCCGCCGGAGAGGAAGTCCTCGAAGGCGGCCTTGCCGATGCCGATCTCGACCGAGAGGCCGATCGCCGACCATACCGAGTAGCGCCCGCCGACCCAGTCCCAGAAGCCGAACACGCGGTCGGGCTTGATGCCGAACTCCGCGATCTTGTCGAGCTGGGTCGAGACCGCGCAGAAATGGTCGGCCACCGCCGCCTCGCCCAACGCGTCCGCCACCGCCTTGCGGGCGGAGCGGGCGTTGGTCATCGTCTCGAGCGTGGTGAAGGTCTTGGAGCACACGATGAAGAGCGTGGTGGCGAGCGGCACCCGCTTCAGCGTGTCGCCGAGGTCGGCGCCGTCGACGTTGGAGACGAAGTGCAGCGTCAGGTGCTCGGCCACGAAGGGCGACAGTGCGCGGGCGACCATCGCCGGGCCGAGGTCGGAACCGCCGATGCCGATGTTGACGACGTCGGTGAAGCGCTCGCGGTTGGCCGCCTTGATCGTGCCGCCGCGCACGCCGTCGGCGTAGGCGCCCATGCGCTCGCGCACCTCGCGCACGTCGGGCATGACGTCGGTGCCGTCGGACAGCATCGCCTTGCCCGGCACCATGTTGCGCAACGCCATGTGCAGGACGCTGCGGTTCTCGGTGACGTTGACCCTCTCGCCGGCGAACAAGGCCTTGCGACGCTCGTCGAGCTTCGCCGCGACCGCGAGATCGTAGAGCAGCGCCATCGTCTCGGCCGAGACCCGCTGCTTGGAATAGTCGAACACCAGCCCGTCGATCGCGACGTGGAACGTCTCGAAGCGCTGCGGGTCCCCGGCGAAGAGCGCTTGCGTCGTCACATCCTTGGTCTGCTGGAGGTGCTGCGTCAGCGCCGATGTCGCGTGGGAGAGATCCCGGGCCATGAAAGCTCCTTGGTCAGCGGCCGCCGATGCCGGGGCCGGCCGGCGCTATCTAGCGCCGGATGGTGCCGCCGCCCAGTTGCCGCAGCCGGCGGCCGGCCTCGTCACGCACATCCCGTGCCCGCTCCCGCGTCTCGCGGGCGGCGCGGCGGGCGCTCTCGCGGGCGCGGTCGGCGAGACGCTGCCGGCGCGGCTTGCGCATCTCGCGGACCTTGGGGCCGAAGATCGCGACCCCGAAGAAGGCCACCAGCGTCGCCGCGGCGAAGCCGTATTGCTCGGGCGTGATCTTGCGGAACAAGCTGTTGTTGGCGCGACGCAGCTTGGGCGCCGCCGTCTTCTCGATGGCCTCGACCGCCTCGGTCACGTCGGGGGTCACGTCGCTCGGCATGCTCATGGGATTGGCTCCTGGTGTCGCTCGCTCAATGCGGCAGCGGGCATCCGAGGTCCCTTCACCCCGGCCGCCTGTCGCGGACGCGGATCAGCCCCTCCTGCATCACCGAGGCGCAGAGCCGGCCGGCGCGATCGTAGATCAGCCCGCGCGCCAGGCCACGACTGCCCGACGTCGTCGGGCTGTCCTGCGTGTAGAGCAGCCACTCGTCGGCCCGGCAGGGCCGGTGGAACCACAAGGCGTGATCGAGGCTCGCCACTGAGAACTCCGGCTCGAACAGCGAGCGCCCGTGGGCGGCCAGGGCGACGTCGATCAGGGTGAGGTCGGAGAGGTAGGCCAGAACGGCGCGGTGGATGGCGGGGTCGTCGGGCAGGCGGCCGGTGGCGCGGATCCAGACGTTCTGGCGCGGCGCGCGCGACGCCTCGGGATCATAGCGCGCCAGGCTGCAGGGCCGCACCTCGATCGCGCGTTCCGCGTCGAACCAGGCCTCGAGGTTCGGCAGCCGCCCTTCCAGCAGGGCGGCAAAGCCGGCCTGGTCCGGCAGCGTGTCGGGATCGGGCACGTCGGGCGGCGACATCTGGTGGTCGAGGCCGC
Organism: Vulcanimicrobiota bacterium; assembly: GCA_964657815.1. Classification (GTDB taxonomy): domain Bacteria; phylum Pseudomonadota; class Alphaproteobacteria; order Rhizobiales; family Beijerinckiaceae; genus RH-AL1. The sequence goes on from CAZZWW010000046.1 coordinate 3,579, forward strand.
GCTCGTCGGCCTGGAACGAGGCGAACAGGTCGAAGATGGGACGCCCGTCCTGCACGCCGACGCAGCGGCGCGTGGTGAAGGAGCGCCCGTCGCGCACCCGCTCGACCTCGTAGACGACCGGCACGGCGGGATCGCCGGGCAGCACGAAATAGGCGTGGAGCGAGTGCGGCCCCCGCCCTTCCACCGTGCGCGCGGCGGCGACGAGCGCCTGCGCCACCACGAGCCCGCCGAACATGCGCCGGCGCCCGTCATCGGGCGCCCGGCCCCGGAAGATGTTGCGCTCGATGCGTTCGAGATCGAGCGCGGCGACGAGGTCGTCGACGCCGTTCACGGCCTGCTTTCGGACATGGAAGCGGTCCCTCTCTTCGGCCCGTGCATATAGGCCCCGCGCGGCCCGATGCAGCCCGGAACCTCGCCGTCGGCCTGGCCGTGCCTATGTTTCGCCCTCCCGTCACGGAGCCATCGTCCCATGAGCATCGCATTCCTCGGCCTCGGCAGCATGGGCTCCGGCATCGCCGCGAACCTCGTCAAGGCCGGCCACGACGTCACCGTGTGGAACCGCAGCGCCGCCAAGACCGCGCCGCTGGTCGAGGCCGGCGCGACGGCGGCGAAGACGCCCGTGGAGGCCGCCTCCGACGCCGGCGTCGTCTTCACCATGCTCGCCGACGATGCCGCCGTGCTGAGCGTGCTCAACGGCGACAACGGCCTGCTCGACGGCATGGCGGGCGACACGCTGCACGTCTCGCTCTCGACCATCTCGGTCGCCACCGCCGATCGGCTCGCCGCCGCGCACAAGGACCACGGCCAGCGCTACATCTCGGCGCCGGTGTTCGGCCGCCCCGAGGCCGCCGCCGCGGCCAGGCTCTTCGTCGTCGCGGCCGGCGCCGGCGCCGACATCGACGAGGCGCAGCCCCTGTTCGACGCGATCGGCCAGCGCACCTTCCGCGTGGGCGAGACCCCGTCGCAGGCCAACCTCGTCAAGCTCTGCGGCAACTTCGCCATACTCGCCGCGATCGAGACGATGGGGGAGGCCATGGCGCTGGCGCAGAAGGGCGGCGTGCCCAAGGCCGTGCTGCACGAGGTGCTCACCGGCACGCTGTTCGGCGCGCCGGTCTACCAGAACTACGGCAAGATCCTCGTCGAGGAGACTTATACGCCGGCAGGCTTCAAGGCGCCGCTGGGGCTGAAGGACATGCGGCTCGCCGGCGAGTCGGCGGAGAAGTACCGCGTGCCGATGCCGTTGCTGTCGCTGCTGCGCGACCACTTGGTCCAGACCATCGCCACGGAAGGCGAAGACATCGACTGGTCGGGCATCGGTCGAACGATCGGCAAGAACGCCGGGCTGTGACCGCCGCGAGCACCGCGACCGTCCAGGGAACCAGTTCCACCAAACAGGCTTGAGCGCACCGAATAACAAACACTCGGTCGGTTTTGTAACAAAGGATCAGGCAATGCCTCGCGTCTGCTTTTCGACTCCCGGCATCGTCTCGACGTCCGGCATCGTCGCTTGGCTCGCGCTGTCCGCGACAGCATCGTCCTCTCGAGCGGCGCAGCCGCAGTGGACGCAGGACGGCCGTATCGTTCCGAGCTTTCCGCGCGGGACCGAGGACAGCGAGATCTCGGTCGGCGAATCGAAGGACGGCAAGGTTTCGGTCTATTCCGACACCGAGATGAACGGCTGGCGCAACGCGCTCGAGGAGAAGATCGAGGCCGAGACGCATTCCGTTTGCTTCCATACGATCGCGACCGATCACGGCGGTCACCTCCGGGTCGTCGATCCGGCGGGCCCGGCGATGGGCGCGCTCGGTGCGCCGCAGGAGGAGCCGGCCAGCCCGGAGCGGATCCCGGCCTGATGGAGCACCTCGCGCTTCAGGCCAACGGCGCCTCCTTCCACGTCGCGCGTCTCGGCAGCGGGCCTCCGCTGCTGCTGCTGCACGGTTGGCCGGAGTTCTGGCTGACCTGGGAGCCGGTGATGCAGCGCCTCGCAGACCGCTTCACGCTGATCGCGCCCGACCTGCGCGGCTTCGGCGCCAGCGACAAGCCGCCCGGCCCTTGGGGAAACCGGGAGGCGGCCGCCGACATGCTGGCGCTCCTCGACGCGCTGAAGCTCGAGCGCGTCGGCGTCGTCGGCCACGACGTCGGCGGCGGCGTGATGCAGCCGCTGGCGCGGCTGGCGCCGGAGCGCTTCTCCGGGCTGTTCCTGTTCGATTTCTTCTACCCGCAGGTCGGCGCGCGCGCGGGCACGCCCGACCGGCTCGCCGAGATCTGGTACCAGTCGTTCCACCTGCTCGACCTCGCCCCCGAACTCGTCGGCTCCTCGCGCGCGGCCTGCCGTGCCTACATCGGGCACTTCCTGCGGCACTGGTCCCACGACAAGCACGCCTTCGACGACGTGCTGGAGGCCTTCGTCGACAACTTCCTGGCGCCCGGCAACCTGCTCGGCGGCTTCCAGTATTACCGCGGCGCGCAGGAGCAGCGGCTCGAGGCGCTGAAAGGCGAGGCCGAGGCGCCGCCGCCGATCGACGTGCCCGCCTGCGTGCGCTGGGGCAGGCACGACCCCGTGCTGCCGGTGGCATGGATCGACCGCCTCGGCGAGGTCTTCTCCGACCTCGACCTCGAGGTGCTCCCCGACGTCGGGCACTTCCCGCACCGCGAGGACCCCGACCTCGCCGCGCGCGAAATCGGCGCTTTCTTCACGCGGATCGGTTGGGGCGCCGGATGCGACGGCGCGCGCCGGCAGCTGCAGGAGGGGATGGGATAGGCGGACCGCGGCCGTGTCGGACGTGGCCAGGGCTCGCGCCGACGGGCCGATCTATGTCGGCGCCGGGCGACATTTCGGCGGCCCATGTCGGCGCTGGCCGACCTCGCGATGAGTCGTGAGGCTCAGCGCAGCTCGCCGCAGAACCGCGCGATCCGCGCGCAGGCCTCTTCCAGCACTTCGGTCGCCGCGGCGAACGACAGCCGGACGTACGGGCTCAGATGGAACGCGGCGCCGGCGACGAGGCCGACCCCCTCGCGGTGGAGCAGGGCGTCGACGAAGGCGGTGTCGTTCTCGATCAGGCGCCCGCACGGCGTGCGCAGGCCGATCGCGCCGGCGATCGAGGGGAACACGTAGAACGAGCCCTCGGGCCTGTGGCAGCGCAGGCGAGGCGTCGCCTCCAGCCGCGCCACGACGAGATCGCGCCGCGCCTGGAACACCGCGCGGGTCTCACGGATGAAGGTCTGCGGGCCAACGAGCGCCTCCAGCGTCGCCCATTGCGCGATCGAGCAGGCGCCCGACGTCTGCTGGCCCTGCAGCAGCTCCATCGCATCGATCAGCCATTGCGGCCCCGTGGCGTAGCCGACGCGCCAGCCGGTCATGGCGTGGCCCTTCGAGACGCCGTTGACGGTGAGCGTGCGCGGCGCGAGTTCGGGCGCGACCTGGGCGGGCGTGACGAACGGGCGCCCGTCGAAGACCAGATGCTCGTAGATGTTGTCGGCCATGACGAGCACGTCCGGGTGGCGCGCCAGCACGGCCGCGAGCACGGCGGTCTCGTCCGCGGTGTAGACCGCGCCCGAAGGGTTCGACGGCGTCGTCAGCACGAACCACTTGGTGCGCGGCGTGATCGCCGCGGCGAGGGCGGCCGGGTCGAGGCGGAAGCCGTCCTCGATCCGCGTCGGCAGGAACACGACCTTCGCGCCGCAGAGCGCCACCATCTCGGGATAGGAGATCCAGCACGGCGTCGGCACGATCACCTCGTCGCCGGGGTCGAGCGTCGCCAGGAAGGCGTTGTGGATCATGTGCTTGGCGCCGACGCCGACGATGGTCCGGGCCGCCGTGCAGGCGAGACCGTTCTCGCGCCTGAACTTCTCCGCCACCGCCTCGCGCAACGGCGCGAGGCCGGCGACGGGCGTATACTTCGTCTCGCCGCGGGCGATCGCCGCGATGGCGGCCTGCTTCACGTTGTCGGGCGTGTCGAAGTCGGGCTCGCCGAACGTGAGCGTGATCACCGACCGGCCCGTCGTCGCCGCGAAGTCCCGCGCGCGTTGCGTGGCGACAACCGTCGCCGAAGGCTTCATCCGCGCGAGCGCGGCGGAGACGATCGTCAGGGGGCCACCTGTGCGTGAAGCGGGCGCTCGTGCATTGCTACGAGGCCGCTTCCGCGAGGGCAAGGCATCGGCCGAACGTCATGCACAGAGCGATGCGGTCGCGCTGCCCGCCACCCTACTGCAGCGAGGCGCAGAAGCGCTGGATCTTGCCGCAGGCCTGCTCCAGCACCGGGGTGGCGGTGGCGTAGGAGAGGCGGAAGTTGGGCCCCTGGCCGAAGGCCGTGCCCTGCACCACGGCGACGCCCTCGGTCTCCAGCAGCGACTCGACGAAGTCGGCGTCGGTCTCCAGAACCTTGCCCTCCGGCGTCTTGCGGCCGATGGCCTCCGCCACCGAAGGGTACACGTAGAAGGCACCCTCGGGCGTCGGGCAGCGCAGGTACTTGGTCTGGTTCAACATCGAGACCACCAGGTCGCGGCGGCCCTCGAACACCTTGCGGGCCTCGGGGATGAAGGCCTGCGTGCCGTTCAGCGCCTCCGCCGCCGCCCATTGGGCGATGGAGCAGGCCCCCGAGGTCTGCTGGCCCTGCAGCATGTCCATGGCCTTGATCAGCACCTGCGGGCCGGCGGCGTAGCCGATGCGCCAGCCGGTCATGGCGTAGCTCTTGGAGACGCCGTTGATGGTCAGCGTGCGGTCCATCAGCTGCGGCTCGACCTGGGCGGGGGTGGTGAACTCGAAGTCGCCGTAGACCAGGTGCTCGTAGATGTCGTCGGTCATGATCCAGACGTGGGGGTGGCGCAGCAGCACGTCGGTCAGCCCCTTGAGCTCGGCGCGCGTGTAGGCGGCGCCCGACGGGTTCGAGGGCGAGTTCAAGAGCAGCCACTTGGTCTTGGGCGTGATGGCCTTCTCGAGGTCTTCGGCGGTCAGCTTGAAGCCGTTGTCCATGCGGGTGGGCACGAGCACGCACCTGCCGTCGGCGATCGCCACCATGTCGGGATAGGACACCCAGAACGGCGCCGGCACGATCACCTCGTCGCCGGGGTTGATCGTGGCCAGGAAGGCGTTGAACAGGATGTGCTTGGCGCCGGTGCCGACGATCACCTGGGCGGCCTGGTAGGTCAGCCCGTTCTCGCGCTTGAGCTTGTCGACGATGGCGGCCTTGAGCGGCTCGATGCCGGAGACCGGCGTGTACTTCGTCTCGCCGCGCTGGATCGCGGCGATCGCCGCCTGCTTGACGTTTTCGGGCGTGTCGAAATCGGGCTCGCCGATGGTGAGGGAGATGATTGTCTTGCCTTGCGCCTTCAGATCGCGCGCCTTCTGCGTGGCGGCGACGGTGGCGGACGGCTTCACGCGCATCAGCGCGTCGGATACGATCGACATGGCGGGCTCCTGGGCGCCGAGGGCGGCGCGGCGACGCTGCGCACGCGGGCGCGTCCTTTCGGGCGGCGGGACCATAGTTTCGCGACGGGGGAGAGGCAACGATCTTGTCGCGATCGCAGGGCGGGACCGCTTCTTTCGCATGACGTCGTCCCGCGATGCCAAGCCCTTGAGCGGCACGGCGAAGCGTGGCAAGGCGCAGCCCACTCGCGCAATGTCGTAGCGGGCACCCGACGTCGCCGACCCGCCCTTCTGCCTGTCGCCGACGGCGCGGGATCGGCGCTCGGGCGGCGACCGACGGCGTCGACATCGACGTATGAGGACGGACACGATGGACAGGCGCGACTTCACCCGGATCGCCCTCGCCGGCGGTGGAGCGGCGCTGGCCGCGAGGGGTGCCGAGGCGGCCGACGGGACCGGGGGGAAAGCCCATCGCCTCGCCATCCAGGTCAGCTCCGAGGACCACAAGACCCAGGAGCTGGCGCTCGGCAACGCCCACAACTACGCCGACCACTACAAGGCGACGGGGGAGCCCTGTCAGATCGAGGTCGTCGCCTTCGGTCCCGGCTACAACATGCTGCGCGACGACATCTCCATGGTGAAGGGCAACATCGAGGCCTTGAAGCAGGCGCTCGGCGCCGCCATCACCTTCTCCGCCTGCCAGAACACGCGCGCCGGCATCGCCGCCAGCATGGGGCGGAAGCCCGAGCAGGTGCCGCAGATCAAGGAAGCGACGGACACGCCGAGCGGCGTCGTGCGCCTCGCCGAGCTGCAGGAGCAGGGCTGGGCCTACGTCCGGCCGTAGTTCGACGTGAGGCCGAACGAGCGGTTCAGGCGTAGTAGCCCGGCTGATCGATATCCGCGATCAGGCCCTTCTCCCTCGGTACCCAGCGGAGCGCCGCCCTCGTCCACTCGCTCGAGGCCGGCCCGTTGCCCGCCACCCAAGGCGCCAGACCGCCGAAGTGCGCCTCGGCCTCCTGATGCGTCAGCGACTTGGATGGCACGCCGAGCTGCCGCCCTATCGTCTCGGCGATCGACCTGTAGGGCACACCTTCGTCCGCGACGGCATGGTAGGCCTCGTTCCGTGCGCCGCGCTCCAGAGCGAGACGGAACACGCGCGCGGCATCGCGGCGATGGACGGAGGGCCACAGGTTCCCACCTTCGCCGACATAGGCGGAAACGCCCTTCTCGCGGGCCACCGCGGCGAGCATGGGAATGAAGCCATGGCGTTCTCCAAGCCCATGCACCGAGCGCGGGAGACGGACCACGGAGGCGTTCAGCCCGCGTTCGGCGAGCTTGAAGGTGGTCTGCTCCGCTGCGCGAGGGAAGGCGGACAGGACGGGCGGCCTCGCGTCTTCCAGGAACGTCTCGCCGGTCGGCAACAGGCCGAAGCCGCCGACCGAGACGATCGGCCGGCCGCTGCCCGCGAAGACGTCGCCGTAGGTCTCGATCGCCCGCCGTTCTTCCTCGGCCATCTCCACGATCTTCGAGAAGTCGAGGCCGAAGGCCGTGTGGATGATCCCATCCGCCTTGCCGGCGCCTTCGCGGATCGCGTCCAGGTCGCTCGTCGAACCGAGCAGCGGCGTGCCGCCGGCAGCCGCGAAAGCCTCGGCCTTGTCCCTGGTGCGAACCAGCCCGATGATCGTATGGCCAGCCCCGAGCAACTCGCGGGTGAGCGCCGAGCCGACCCAGCCGTTCGCTCCCGTCAGGAAGATGCGCATTGTTTCTCGTTCCTTGCCATGCTGAGCGACGCTCATGTCAGTGACTGACGTACAAGCAATGTCAGTCACTGACAAGAAGAATGGCGGCTCGGTGGCGAGAACCGAGAGCGATGTGCGCATGCGGCTGCAGCAGGCGGCCCTGGAGCTGTTCGGTGAACGCGGCTACGAGCAGACCACCGCCGCCGCGATCGCGGCGAGGGCCGGCGTGACGGAGCGCACGTTCTTCCGGCAGTTCCCGGACAAGCGCGAGGTCCTCTTCGACGGCGAGGGCACGTTGCGCAGCTTGCTGACGGCCGCCATCGCCGACGCGCCTGCCGGGCTCGGCCCGCTGGACGTGCTGTTCGAAGCGTTCCGGTCGATCCGACCGTTGATCGAGGACAACCGACCCTTTTCCAAACCGCGCCACGAGGTCATCGCCCGCACCCCTGCGCTGTACGAGCGGGAGCTCGCGAAAACGGCGGCGCTGACCGATGCGTTGGCTGCCGCGTTGAGAGCGCGTGGGGCAGGGGAGATCCAAGCCGCCCTGGCCGCTCGGTCGGGCATGGCGGCCTTCGTGCAGGCCGTGGTGTCCTGGCTGGACGATCCCGCGCCGGGTCTCGGCGAGCGCTTCGATCGCGCCTTCGGCGCGTTGAAGGCGCTGCTGACCGATGGCGATCCCTGATCCGCGGGCCGGTCGCCGGCGAGCGTCGATGAGCCGCCGTCGAACGCGGTCGCCGTCTGCACGCCATGCCGAGTGCAGACCTAACGTCCCAATTTCGCTCAACGAAACTCAAAAATATTTCCCCTTTCGGCGGAGTGCCTTGGCCTTGCACGGGTCCGGCTTCTGCTTCACGGTCCGGCCAAGCGAAAAGCGGCCGGGAGAACCCTGAGCCGCCGGTCAGGGCGGAACGAGCCAAGGCGACCGGTCTCGGACCGGCAGCTTCCTCGCACGCCACCGACCTCCGCGATGAAGCCGAGGTTCTGTGACCATGCAGCATAAAGTCGTCTTCCTGGACCGCGAGAGCGTGGGGGCTGACGTCCGCAAGTTCGGCTTCGACCACGCCTACGAGGAGCACGAAGCGACCGAGGTCCACGAGATCGTCGAGCGGCTCAAGGGTGCCGACGTCGCCGTGATCAACAAGGTGCCGATGCGGGCCGACACGCTGGCGCAGCTGCCCGACCTGAAGCTCATCGCGGTGGCCGCCACGGGCACCGACTGCATCGACAAGGCCGCCGCCAAGGAGCGCGGAATCACGGTCGTGAACATCCGCAACTACGCCTTCAACACCGTGCCCGAGCACGTGATCGCGCTGATGTTCGCGCTGAAGCGCAAGCTCGTGAACTACCACACCGACGTGCAGAACGGCGTGTGGAACAGCTCGCGGCAGTTCTGCTTCTTCGACCACGACATCAACGACGTCGCCGGCTCCACCATCGGCATCGTCGGCTACGGCGCCATCGGCAAGTCGATCGGCAAGCGCTGCGAGGCGCTCGGCATGAAGGTGCTGGCCTACGACGTGGTGCCCCAGGAGGGCACCGTCGATTTCGAGACGATCCTGCGCGAGTCGGACGTCATCACGCTGCACGCGCCGCTGACGCCCGACACCCGCAACATGATCGGCGCGGAAGAGCTCAAGACGATGAAGAAGACCGCGGTGCTCATCAACACGGCGCGCGGCGGCCTCGTCGACGAGAAGGCGCTGGCCGAGGCGCTGAAGGCCGGCACCATCGGCGGCGCCGGCTTCGACGTGCTGACCGAGGAGCCGCCGAAGAACGGCAACGTGCTGCTCGACCC
>CAZZWW010000047.1:0-12343 GCA_964657815.1 Vulcanimicrobiota bacterium
CCTTCGCCGAGGCGATCTCCGCCGTCGAGCACACGTTCGAGTTCGTCGTCATCGACACGCCGGCATCCGATTCCTACCTGATGCGGCTGGCGCATTCGCTCGCCGACACGCTCGTCTCGCCGGTCAACGACAGCTACATCGACGTCGACGTGTTCTCCCGCGTACACCACGATCGCACCAAGCGCGGCGCCGTCGCCCATTACGCCGACCTCGTCATCGAAGCCCGCCGCAAGCGGCACCTCGTCGATCAGGGCATGATCGACTGGGTGATCGTGCGCAACCGCATCGCATCGCTGCAGTCGAACAACGCCAAGCAGATCGCCATCAGTCTCGGCCGCATGTCGGGCGAGCTGAAGTTCCGCCCCGCGGAGGGGCTGCACGACCGCGTCATCTTCCGTGAGCTGTTCCCCATCGGCCTGACCGCGCTCGATCCGATCGAGGAGGCGATGAAGACCGGGTCGCTGTCGGCGTCGCAGCAGTCCGCTCGCCGCGAGATCGAGGAGCTCGTCGGAACGCTGCAGCTGCCCGAGCGCGGCAGCGGCATGGCGCATCTCCAGGCCCGCCACGAATGGTTTCACCGCATCGCCGGCTTCTACCGGCAGATGGGAGCCGCCTGCTGACCGGCGGGACCACCCATCCGAGATAAATGACGCGAGGGCCCGCTTGCTGCTAGACAGCGGCATGACGTCGACCCATCGGCGACCCCCACAGCGGATCGATCATGTCCGACTCTGACCAGAGCCGCGTGCCGATCGTCGGCATCGGCGCGTCCGCCGGCGGCATCGAGGCGCTGGAACATCTGTTCCGTGCCACGCCGCACTCCAGCGGTACGGCCTACGTCATCGTCACCCATCTCAGTCCCAGTCGCGAGAGCCTGCTCCCCACCATCGTTCGACGCTGGACGGAGATGCCGGTCGAGTCGATCGAGGACGGCGTCGCCCCGCAGGCGGACCACGTCTACGTCATGCCGGAGAACGTCACGCTCACGATCGTCTATGGGCGCTTTCAGCTGATGCGGCCGCGATCGAATCTTCGCGATCACAAGCCCATCGACCTGTTTCTCAGCTCGCTCGCGCTCGACCTCGGGGAACGCGCCGTCGCCGTGATCCTGTCGGGCAGCGACGGCGACGGCACGCTCGGCGCCACGGCGGTCAAGGAGCGCGGCGGCCTGACGCTGGCGCAGATCGCCGACGGCACGGCGCCGAAATATCCCGGCATGCCGGATACGGCGATCGCCTCGGGCATGATCGACTTCGCCGTGCCGGTGCAGGACATGCCGGGGCACATCGCCTCCTTCGTCGAGGCGCTCGGCACCGTCGAGCAGCTCGAATCGGACGTGGGCGAGGCCGCGCGCTTCGAGGAATTCCGTGGCGAGATCTACGCGCTGCTGCAAGGCCAGATCGGCCACGATTTCAGCGGCTACAAGACCAAGACCTTCAACCGCCGCGTCCAGCGCCGCAAGCAGCTGCTGCAGATCGAGACGCTCGAGGACTACGTCACGAGGCTGAGGCGCGACTCCACCGAGGTCGCGGCGCTGTTTCGCGACCTCCTCATCAACGTCACCAACTTCTTCCGCGACAAGGACGCCTTCGACGCCCTGCAGACGCAGGTGATCCCCGTCCTCTTCGCGGGCAAGGGTCGCGCCGACACGGTGCGCGTCTGGGTGCCGGGATGCGCCACCGGCGAGGAGGTCTACTCGATCGCAATCCTCATGCGCGAGCACATGGACACGCTCGACGTGCGCCCGCGCGTGCAGATCTTCGCCACCGACATCGACGAGCGCTCGCTCGAGGCGGCGCGCGGGGGCCGCTATCCGGAGCCGCTGCTCGATGCCATCACGCCGGAGCGCCGCCGCCGCTTCTTCGTCGAGGACGGCACCTCCTTCGTCGTCAGCAAGGACGTGCGCGAACTCTGCGTGTTCTCGCCCCACAGCCTCATCCGCGACCCGCCGTTCTCGCGCATGGACCTCGTGTCCTGCCGCAACCTGCTCATCTATCTCGCGCCCAATCTCCAGGGCAACGTGATCCCCCTGTTCCACTATTCGCTGCGGCCGAACGGATTCCTGTTTCTCGGCACGTCGGAGAACGTCGGCCAGTTCTCGGACCTGTTCGCGCCGTTCGACAAGAAGCAGCGCATCTTCCGGGCGCGCGAGAACGCCGGTGGCTCGATGCGCCTGCCGCTGCTGGTGCGAGGCACCACTTCGAGCCTCCTGTCGGAGTCCGGGCGCGCCCAGAAGCTGTCGAGCGTCCAGAGCCTGCGTCAGGATGTCGAGACCCGCGTCCTCGACCGCTACGCTCCGGCCTATGTCGTGGTCAACGCGGAGAGCGACGTCGTCCTCTATTCGGGCCACACCGGAAAATATCTCGAGCCGGCCGCCGGCGTGCCGTCGCGCCAATTGCTCGGCATGGCCCGCAAGGGCATCCGGCTCGAGCTGCGGGGCGCGATGCGCGATGCCGTTTCCGAGCAACGCCGCGTCGAGCGCCACGGCCTATTCGTCGAGAGCGAAGACGGGCACCTGCAACCGCTGAGCCTGATCATCGAGCCGCTGGACGCCGAGACGGAAGAGCCGCTCTTCATCGTCGTCTTCGCCGATTCCGGCCCGCTGCTCGACCGCGAGCAGGCCCATGCGCGCGTGCTGCGGCCGGCGGACCAGAGCGACGCGCTGGCCGACATCGAGCGCGAACTCGGCGAGACGCGCGACCGGCTGCAATCCATGATCGAGGAATACGAGACCGCGCTGGAGGAGCTGAAATCCTCCAACGAGGAGCTGGTCTCGGTGAACGAGGAGCTGCAGTCGACCAACGAGGAGCTGGAGGCCTCGAAGGAAGAGCTGCAATCGCTGAACGAGGAACTGCAGACGGTCAACGCCGAGCTCGGCCACAAGATCGACGAGCTCGACACCGCCAACGGCGACCTGCGCAACCTTTTCGACACGTCGAAGATCGCCTCTGTCGTCGTCGACGGCGATCTCAGCATCCGCAACTTCACGCCGCTCGCGGCGCCGATCTTCAACCTGCTGCCGGGAGACCGCGGGCGCTCGCTGACCACTTTCTCGAGCAGCCTGACCTACCCGGACTTCCTCGGCGATCTCACCGGCGTGCTGAAGACCGGACGCGCGATCGAGACGCGCGTGCACAATGCCGATGGCAGCACGCGCTATTTGGTCCGCATCCAGCGCTACGAGAAGGGCTCGGGCTCGCGTGCCGGAGCCACCGTGACCTTCGTCGACATCACCAGCCTCGATGTGACCTGAGACGCTCGCTCTCGTTCGCCCGGCCGATCGTCGCACGCGCGGCGGCAACCGAGGCGCGGGCCTCGGCGCAAGCGGCGCGTATGTCGTTGCCGAGACGTCGGCTGCTTTCGATCCGCGACTTGAGCCTGGTATTGTCGAGCGGCGAGGCACGACGCGAGGAGCGCCGCCGGAACACGTCGTCGAAGGGCAGCGTCATGAGGATGGTTCCGACCTCGTCGGTGATCTCGATGCGCTGGTAGCTCGGATCCTTCTGCTCCAGCAGAAGGTCGGCGCCGATGCGCACCATGCTCTGGTAGGCGTCGAGATAGGCGAGGTCGAGATTGCCGAACTCGCAGCCGACCTCGTCGGCCGCGCTGTCGGCACCCCCGAGGAAATTGAAGAAGTAGCGCGGCATGTCTACCCCGTGACCGCCAGATAGGTCGGCTCGAATCCGGCGGCACTCTTGAAACGAGGCCAGTCGAGAACGTCGATCTGTCCGCGTCGGAGCCGGATCAATCCCTCTTGGCGAAGCCGCATCAACGTCCTGTTCACGTGGACGACGGACAGGCCCAACGTGTCGGCCAGCTCCGTCTGCGTCAACGGCATCGGGCAGGTCACCTCCACGGCGCTGCCGAGCGCGCCGGTGCGGTGGATGATCTCGCAAAGGAAGTGCGCGGTGCGCGCATAGGCGGAGCGACGCCCCAGGCTGAGCAGCCACTCTTGGGCCAGCGCACCGTGGAAAGCCACGTAGCGCCAGAACTCTTGGGAATAATCGAGGTTGACCTCGAAGATCTCGCGAAGGCGACCGTGCGGCACCTTGTGGAAGGTCACGGCGGTCAGCGCGACCGCGCTACAGCGCGTCGTGCCGAGCGTGAAGCTCTCATGGTCGACGATGTCACCTGGAACGTAGAGCGCCACGTTCTGCTGAAGACCGGACACCGTGCGCTTGACCGCGACGACGTAGCCCGAGGTGATCAGGAAAACGTGGGGCGAGCGTTCACCCTCGCGGCACAGCGCTTCCCCCCGCTGCGCCCACGCGATCGATCCCGCGTCCCGGAGAACCTGCAAGTAGAGGCCATCGGCGGGCAGCGTCTCGAACGTTGCGCTCGTCATCGGTGCATTCCGTATCACGACATATCACAAGCTGTAGACAAACGCCGAAGCGCGTCCATAGCAATTAGCATGGGCGTGCAAGAGGGCACCGATTTGTTTCGGGTGTCGGCTCAAGCCTCGACTTCGAGTTCCTCGACATCCTCCGGCTCGGCACGCGCGGCGGCGCACCATTCCACCATCTCCGGCATGGCGAGGATCGCGCGGCAATAGGCCTGGCCGACCGCATCGATGGGCACGTGGTAGGTGCGCAGCCGCGTGCAGACGGGAGCGTACATCGCATCGGCCATCGTGCGCGCCGATCCCATCAGGAAAGGGCCGCCGTAGGCTTCGAGGCACTCCCGCCAGATGACGAGGACGCGATCGATATCCGCCTGCGCCCGCGACCAGACGCGGAAGCTCGGGAAGTCGCCCTTCAGGTTCATCGGCAGCGCCGAACGCAAGGGGGCGAAGCCGGCGTGCATCTCGCCGCAGATCGACCGGCAATGCGCGCGCCGGACCCGATCGGCCGGCAGCAGCCCGGCGTCCGGCCGGATCTCGGCGAGGTACTCGCCGATGGCGAGATTGTTCCAGATCACGAGGCCGTCGTGACGCAAGGTCGGCACGCCCATCGAGGAGGAGAGCATGAGAAGCTCGGCCCGCATCTTGGGATGGGTCGGCGAGATCATCAGCTCCTCGAACGGCAAGCCCGAGAACCGCGTCATCAGCCAGCCCCGCAACGACCAGGAAGAGTAGTTCTTCGAACTGATCGTGAGCGTCGCCTCCGCCAACGATGCTTCTCCTTCATGCCCCGGCTTCCGCGTCCGACCTGCACGCGGCATGCCGAGCGTCGGGCCGAGATCGGCCGCGGCAAAAGTTCCTTGCCCATCCCGCCCCGGACCCGGATAAGCGGATTCTTCCAGGCCGGAACTCTTTTCCCACGATGACTGCCCTTCCGACGCGCAGCAAGCCCCGGCGCCGTTCGCTGATCCGCCGCCTGGGCTTCTCGCGTCTGGCGGTGGACCAGTGGCTGCGCCGCGGCGTCTTCCTGCTCGGCGGCCTGTGCGTCGGCGCCGCCGCCGTGCTCATGGCCGTGCTGGCCGACAAGGCCCAGGCGCTCTTCGCCCACGTCATTGGTCACGCCGAGGGCCTGGCGCTGGTCGTCACGCCGCTCGGCTTCGCGTTCTGCGTCTTCCTCGCCCGCACCGTCTTCCCGAACTCGCAAGGGTCGGGAATCCCGCAGGTGATCGCGGCGCGGCAGATCGAGGACGCCAAGCTTCGCTACGCGCTCGTCTCGCTCCGCACCGCCTTCGGAAAGGTCGTCGTGATGATGATCGGCCTGCTCTGCGGCGCCTCGATCGGCCGCGAGGGGCCGACGGTCCAGGTCGGCGCCTCGATCATGGGCTTCATCGGCCGCAAGTCGCCCGTCGTCTACCAGCAGAACCTGCTGCTGGCCGGCGCCGCCGCCGGCATCGCCGCCGCCTTCAACACGCCGCTCGCGGGTATCGTCTTCGGCATCGAGGAGCTGTCGCGCTCGTTCGAGGCCAAGGCCTCGGGCCTCGTCATCGGCTGCATCATCGCCGCCGGCGTCACCTCGCTCGCGATCCTGGGAGACTACACCTATTTCGGCTCGACGGCGGCGACCATGCCGCTCGGACGGGTCTGGCTGGTGGTGCCGGTCATGGCGGTCGCCGGAGGCCTGCTCGGCGGCCTGTTCTCGCGCATCCTGATCCTGTGCCTGGCGGGCGAGGCCACGGGTGGCATCCGCCGCTTCGTGGTGGGCCGCCCGATCGTCTTCGCCTTCGTCTGCGGACTCGGCGTGGCCTTGTGCGGCCTGCTCGGCCATCACTCCTCCTATGGCACGGGATACGCCGAGGCGAAGGACATCCTCCACGGCCGGTCCGACCTCACGCTGCTGTTCATGCCGCTGAAGTTCCTCGCCACCGCGTTCTCCTCGGTGAGCGGCATTCCCGGCGGCCTTTTCGCGCCCTCGCTGTCTGTCGGCGCCGGCCTCGGAGCCGAGTTCCACGCGATCTTCACCTCGATCCCGCTGGGCGCGCTGGCACTGATCGGCATGGCCTCGTACCTCGCCGGCGTGGTGCAGACGCCGATCACCTCCTTCGTCATCGTCTCGGAGATGACCCAGGACCATGCGATGGTGATCCCGCTGATGGTGGCGGCGCTGACCGCCGACGCCGTGTCGCGCCTCGTCTGCAAGGAGGGGCTCTACCACACGCTGGCGCACCCCTTCCTGCCGCCCGACGTCGAGCCGGAAAAGCAGCCGGCCGGCATCGAGCCGACATGACGGTGCGCGCGTGACTCCCGAAGAGCCGCTGCCGTTGGAGAGAGGCTTCGACGCGCCGGCCGACGCGGTGATGCAGCTGTCCCCGCTGGTGCGCCGCCTGGTGGCGCCCAATCCGGGTCCGATGACGTTCACCGGAACCTGCACCTATCTCGTCGGGGACGGCGCGACCGTCGCGGTGATCGATCCCGGCCCCGATCTGCCGGAGCATCGCGCGGCGATCCTTGCGGCGGCGGAAGGCGTCAGGATCTCGCACATCCTGGTGACCCACACGCACCGGGATCACTCGCCCGGCGCCCGGCCGCTCGCGCTGGCCACCGGAGCGGAGGTGATCGGCTGCGCGCCTTACGCTCCGGCGCGAGAGCCGCGCCAGGCGGAGCGCGCGGCGGTGGCCGCCTCCAACGACCTCGACTTCGTGCCGGACCGGGTGTTGGGGAACGGCGAGGCGCTTCACGGCGACGGCTTCACGCTGGTCGCGGTGGCGACGCCGGGCCACACCATGAACCATCTCGCCTTCGCCCTGCCGGAAGAGAGAGCGCTGTTCTCCGGCGACCACGTGATGGCCTGGTCGACCACGGTGATCGCGCCGCCGACCGGCTCCATGGGCGCCTTCATGGCCTCGCTCGAACGGCTGCGCGGGCGCGACGATCGCGTCTACTGGCCGGGCCACGGCGGCCCGGTGAAGGACCCGCCGCGCTTCCTCCGCGCCCTCCTGCATCACCGCCGCCAGCGCGAACACGCGCTGCGCGCCCGCCTCGCAGCCGGGGACAGCACCGTGCCGGAACTGGTCGCGACCACCTACGAGACGCTTCCCGCGCCGTTGCGCCGCGCGGCCGGCATCACCGTGCTCGCGCATCTCGAGGACCTCTGCGAGCGCGGGCTGGTGCGGGCGGAGGGTGAGGGGCTGGAGGCGCTCTACAGGCCAGCCGAGCCTTAAGGACGCGGTAAGGCCCTTCGGTTACGCATGGGTGATGCTGTTGATCACCGACCGGGGCGATCGAAGCCGATCCGGGTGGTGGAAAGGTCACACCGTCGTCCGTCTCGGCGAGCCGTTCGCCGTTCCCGCAGACGTTTCCGCCATCACCTGCGACGTCGCGCTGGCCGACATCGTGACGGTGCAGGCCCTGCGCGGGACGCTCGCGCGTCTCCGAACCTCTCCCGCCACACCGGTCCATTTCGTCCTGCGCGATCACGACGTTATCGCCCATGCCCTGGCCAACGCGCTCGGCGCGACGTCGATCTCGGTCGAGGCCGAAACCGCCTCCGTGCCGGCCGGTCCAAACGCGGGCGCCGTCGGCGCGACAGACGCGCTGCGGTTGGATCGTCCCAGCGTCGAAGACGATATCGCATCGGTTGCCGCCGGCCTCTCGCGCCTCTTCGGCGCGGCGGTCGCCCGAACGGCGATCGCCCGGGACGATCTCGACGAGGGTGTCGCCGCGCTGATCCGATCCACCAAGGAAGCGGGCATCAGCCGCTGGGTCGAGATCGTCCGGCGTTACGACGACGCGACCTACCAGCACTGCCTCCTCGTCGCCGGACTGACCGCGGCCTTCGCGGCCCAGCTCGGCCTCACCGCCGGAAAGCAGCGCATGCTGGTCCAGGCTGCCTTGCTCCACGACATCGGCAAGGCGCGCGTGCCTCGCGAGACGCTCAACAAGGCCGGATCGCTGACGCTCGCCGAGCAGGCGCAGATGCGTCGGCATCCGACGGACGGCTATTACATGCTGGCGGGGCAAAGCGGCCTGGAGCCCGGCGTCCTCGACATCGTGCTCCACCATCACGAGATGCTCGACGGTTCCGGCTACCCCGAGGGGCTGCGCCGCGAGCAGATCGCCGACGTCGTGCGGATCGTGACCATCTGCGACATCCAAGCCGCCCTGATCGAGCGACGGCCCTATCGCAAGCCGATGGAAGCGGAGGAGGCCTACGATCTGCTGCTCGCCATGGGCGGCAAGCTCGATGCGACCCTTGTCGCGGCGTTCCGCGGTATCGTCGACGTCATGCGCCGCGGCGCGGCGCCTCCGCTTCGCTCGAGCGCGTAGCGCCGAGCGACCTAGGCTTTGGTCTCGGCGACGGCCGTCTTGATCTCGTTGGCGGTCGACTGAAGCTTGTCGATCTTCAGCCCAAGGTCTTGGATCGCTGTTCGCTGGCGGACGCGTTCCCCGGCTGCGGTGACGAAGCTTTCGCCGAGCGATTTGAGGCTATTGCCGATATCGCTGAGTACCGAAAGCATTCGTTCACTGCCAGTCGACACGTCTGTTCTCCCGCTGAAGCTTTGCCGTAAAATATAGGCGCGGAATGACGCGCGGCAAAGGTCTGGCTTGGTCAAATAAAATGGGGCTGTCCGCTCGATTATTTGGCGGATGCGCATCATTTGAGGAAATCAAGCCCCATCGCCCGGAAGCGTTCGGGGTCGTCGCCCCAATCGGGACGGACCTTGACGAAGAGGAACAGGTGCACGTTGTGCTCGGCCGCCTCGATGATCTCCTTGCGCGCCGCCGAGCCGATCGACTTGATGGTGCGGCCGCCCTCGCCGATGACGATCTTCTTGTGCCCGTCGCGGGTGACGTAGATCGTCTGCTCGACGCGGGCGGAGCCGTCGGGCTGCTGGGTCCAGCTCTCGGTCTCGACGGTGGACTGATAGGGCAGCTCGTCGTGCAGTCGCTCGAACAGCTTCTCTCGGGTGATCTCGGCGGCGAGCGAGCGCAACGGCGCGTCGCTGACCTGGTCCTCGGGGTACAGCCAGGGGCCGGGCGCCATCAGCCCTCCCAGATGGGCGACGAGCTTGGGCACGCCGTGGCCCCTCAGGGCCGAGATCATGAACGTGTCGGCGAAGAGGCCGCCGGCATTGAGCTCGGAGGCCCGCGTCAGCAGCGTCTCGTGCTCGACGGTGTCGATCTTGTTGAGGATCAGGAGCTTGGGCGCTTTCACGCCCGAAAGCCCCTCGACGATGGCAGCGGTCTCCGGGTCGACGCCCTTGCGGGAATCGACCAGCAGCGCGACGGCATCGGCATCGCCGGCGCCCGACCAGGCCGTCGCCACCATCGCGCGATCGAGCCGCCGCTTGGGTGCGAAGATGCCCGGCGTGTCGACGAAGATGATCTGCGCGGCGCCCTCGAGCGCGATGCCGCGCACCAGCGCCCGCGTGGTCTGCACCTTGCGCGAGACGATCGAGACCTTGGTGCCGACGGCCTGGTTGATCAGCGTCGACTTGCCGGCGTTGGGTGCGCCGATCAGCGCGACGAAGCCGCAACGAGTCCCGCTCTTGCCGTCTTCGTTCACTCGCGGCTCGCTCATGCCGGCATCGCCTCGTCCGCAGTCTCGCCGATGCCCTCGCGCGTCATGAAGGCCGCGGCCGCCGCCTGCTCGGCGAGGCGCTTGGAGGCACCCTGCGCCTGCGCCTCGTCATGATCCAAGACCACAACGGCGACGGTGAAGCGCGGCGCGTGATCGGGGCCGCTGCGGGTGATCTCGCGGTAGAGCGGCGCGGGCAGCTTGCGGGCCTGTGCCCATTCCTGCAGCGCCGTCTTGGGATCACGCAACGGGCGCTCCGGCGCCTGCATGCGGCCGCTGAAATCGCGCCGCACCAGGGCGGTTGCCGCCACGAGGCCGCCGTCGAGGAACAAGGCGCCGATCACCGCCTCGCAGATATCGCCGAGGATCGCGCGGCGCAGCGCGCTGCGCTCGCCGGTGACGAGCCGGATGTGCGGCTCGATCCCCCAGCCCTCGGCCACGGCGGTGCAGGTCTCGCGGCGCACCAGCGCGGCGAGCCGCCGGGACAGCTCGCCCTCCTCGGCCCCCGGAAAGGCCTCGAAGAGCATGTCGGCGACGACGACGCCGAGCACCCTGTCGCCGAGAAATTCAAGGCGCTGGTAGCTTCCGGTTCGGATCTCCGCGGCGCCGACGTGGGTCAATGCCTGCTCCAGGAGATCGGGACGAGCGAAGACGTGACCAAGACGGGCTTCCAGCTCGGCGAGCGCCGGCTTGGCCCGTGCCTTCACGTCAGTGCACCGTCTTGCCGATGCGGTTCCAGCGCACGGTCCAGGGCCATTCCCAGATCTTCCAGGCCGGCTGGCCATCGCCGACCGAAAAGAAGATGATCTCGGCGCGGCCGATCAGGTTCTCGAAGGGCACGTAGCCGACGCCGCCCTGGTCGGGCGCGACGCGGCTGTCGAGCGAGTTGTCGCGGTTGTCGCCCATCATGAAGTAGGAATTCGCCGGCACCTTGAAGAGGTCGGTGTTGTCGTTGAAGCCGCTGTCGCCCTGGATCTCGATGATCGTGTGGGTCACGCCACCGGGCAGCGTCTCCCGATAGGTCGGGACATCGGCCTCCTGGCCCTGGTAATCCTCCGTGTGCTCCTTCTTGATCGGTTCGCGCTGCACTTCGGCGTCATTGATGTAGAGGCGTCCCTGCTTCATCTGGATCGTGTCTCCGGGCAGGCCGATCACGCGCTTGATGTAGTCGGTCGTGTTGTCCCGCGGCAGCTTGAACACGACCACGTCGCCGCGTTTGGGCGGCGTGGCCAGGACGCGGCCCTTGAAGAACTCGGGGCTGAGCGGGAACGAGAAGTGCGAGTAGCCATAGGCGTATTTCGAGACGAAGAGGAAGTCGCCGACGAGCAGCGTCGGGATCATCGAGCCCGACGGGATGTTGAAGGGCTGGAAGGCGAAGGTGCGGACAACCAGCGCGATGAGGAGCGCCTGGAACACCACCTTCACCAGTTCGAAGAAGCCGCCGTCCTGCGCCTTGGTCTTCTCGCCCGGCACGGGCTGGCCGTCGGCTCTCACGGGCTTCGTCATTCGTTCAAGTCTCGGAGGGCGGGCACGCCCGCGTCATTTGGGGCCGGAGGGCTCCGGCGCGAAGCGGCGTGCTTATCACGCGGGTTTGCCGGGGTACAGAAGCGCCCGGGACACGCGACCGGGAGGCGATCCCGCTTCACATTGCCGTGACGGACCGGCTGCCGCCCGAAAGTTCATATCGCGTTCAAGCGGTCGGCGCGCTTCTATCCAGGTCGAGAACGAGCACCGAAGGACGAAAAGCGATGCGCCTGCTCCGCGTGGCCCTGACACTCTCGGTGCTCTGCGGCTGCGCCGCGCCGGCGCTCCTGGCGGCGCCGGCGGCGGCGCAGGTCGTCGTCACCGTCGGCGTTCCGCCACCGCCGCTGCCGGTCTACCTGCAGCCGCCGATCCCCGGTTCCGGTTACCTCTGGGCGCCCGGCTACTGGGATTACGACGACGATTACGGCTACTACTGGGTGCCCGGCACCTGGATCCTGCCGCCGCGCGTCGGCCTGCTGTGGACCCCCGGCTATTGGGGCTACACCGACGGCGTCTACGGCTTCAACGCCGGCTACTGGGGCGACCGCGTCGGCTTCTACGGCGGCGTCGATTACGGCTTCGGCTACACCGGCAGCGGCTACTACGGTGGCGAATGGCGGGGCGGCAGCTTCTTCTACAACCGCTCGGTGAACAACATCACCAACGTGACCAATATCACCAACGTCTACGACAAGACGGTCGTCAACCGGACCGGCACGCCGGCGAGCTTCAACGGCGGCCCCGGCGGCACGACGGCGCGCCCGACGCCGGCCCAGCAGCAATTCGCCACGACCCAGCATGTGGCGCCGACCGCCGCGCAGACGCAGCACGTGCAGACGGCCAGCAAGCAGCCGGATCTGCGCGCCGCGCAGAACAACGGCAAGCCGGCCATCGCCGCCACG
>CAZZWW010000048.1:0-7234 GCA_964657815.1 Vulcanimicrobiota bacterium
CGGGATGAAGTTGCCGTTCTGAGGGGCGGGGCATGGCCGAGCGGGTCGCCGGCCCCGAGATCGAGCGGCTGATCCAGTTGCTGGCGCGCCTGCCGGGCCTCGGGCCGCGCTCGGCGCGCCGCGCCGCGCTGCATCTCATCCGCAAACGCGAGGAACTGCTCGGGCCGCTGGCCGACGCCATGTCGCGCGCGCGCGACACCATCCGGACCTGCTCGCGCTGCGGCAACGTCGACACCGTCGACCCCTGCTCCGTGTGCAACGACCCGCGGCGCGATCCGGCGGTGCTGGTGGTGGTGGAAACGGTGGCCGATCTCTGGGCACTGGAGCGTGCGGCGGCGCTGCGCGCGCGCTACCACGTGCTCGGCGGCACGCTCAGCCCGCTCGACGGCGTCGGCCCCGACGACCTCAACCTCGCCACGTTGGCCGGCCGCGTGCAGGAGGACGGCATCACCGAGGTCATTCTCGCCGTCAACGCCACCGTCGACGGCCAGACCACGGCCCATTACGTCACCGACCTCATCGCGCACCTCGGCGTCCGCACGACGCGCCTCGCCCACGGCGTGCCCGTCGGCGGCGAACTCGACTACCTCGACGAGGGCACGCTGTCGGCGGCGCTGCGCAGCCGGACGGCGTTTTAAGGGGAGCTTCCGCTACACGACGCGCTTGTCCATCCGCTTGTTGATGGCCAGCGCTCCGAGCGTGCACAGCGCGCCCGAGAGGAGGTAGGCCGCCACGGCCCACAGGCCGAACCTGGTATAGCCGCCGAGCGCGACGAGCGGCGCGAAGCCGGCGCCGCTCAGCCAGGCGAGGTCGGTCGTCAGCGCCGAACCGGTGTAGCGGTCGCGGTTCGAGAAGTTCGAGGCGATGGTACCGGCCGCCTGGCCCAGCGAAAGACCGAGCAGGGCGAACCCGATGAAGATGAAGATGGTCTGGCCTGTGGTGCCGCCCCCGAGCATCAGCGGCGTGAACAGGCTGAAGATCGCGATCGCGACGGCGCAGGACCCCAGCAGGGTCCGGCGCCCGATCCGGTCCGCGACCACGCCCGAGATGGTCATGGCGACGGCGCCGACGATCGCGCCGACGAGCTGGAGCAGGAGGAACGCGCTCGGCGTCCGGTCGCCGAACAGGCCGACGTAGGAGAGCGGAAAGATCGTCACGAGGTGGAACAGGGCGAAGCTCGCCAGCGGCACCAGGGCACCGATCACGAGATCGAAGCGGTGCTTCTTGACGAGCTCGAGCACGGGGCTCGGCGCGAGGTCGCTGCTGGCCAGCGACTCGGCGAACTCCTTGGTCGCGATGAGCCGAAGCCGGGCGAACAACGCGACGACGTTGATCGTGAAGGCCACGAAGAACGGGTAGCGCCAGCCCCACGACAGGAAGTCCTCCTGCGACAGGTTGAGCTCGAAGAAGGCGAAGAGACCGCTGGCGACGATGAAGCCGAAGGGCTGGCCGAGCTGCGGGATCATCGCGTACCAGCCGCGATGCTGCTTCGGTGCGTTGAGCGCGAGCAGCGAGGCCAGGCCATCCCACGCTCCGCCGAGCGCGAAACCCTGGCCGATGCGACAGACCGCCAGGATCGCGATCGCGGCCCAGCCGATCTCGGCATAGCCCGGCAGGAAGCTGATCGCGACCGTCGAGCTGCCGAGAAGGAAGAGCGCGATCGTCAGCTTGACGCCGCGCCCATGGCGGCGGTCCACCGCCATGAAGACGATGGTGCCGATCGGGCGGGCGATGAAGCCGAGGCTGAAGATCGCGAAGGCGTAGATCGTCCCCGTCAGCGCATCGACGAAGGGGAAGACCAGCGAGGGAAAGACCAGGACGGAAGCGATGCCGAAGACGAAGAAGTTGAAGGCTTCCGACGTGCGTCCGATCACCACCCCCAGCGCGATCTCCCCGGGCGAGACGGCATGGTCCGCGGACACCAGGCGCGCGTCCCGCTCCAAGGCGGAGGATGAGCCCAGCGCTGCGTCGGTTCTGGCCATGGCAATCCAGCTTCGCTTCTGGTGAGGCCGCACGGGTTCTTTGCGACATGCCGGTTGCATACTGCGTGGATCATGCCGGTCCAAGCCACCGGCCCTTGGACAAAACGTCCAATGCCGGTGCGGGAGCCCGAACCGTAGATGTGTCCGGCGATACGCACAGGCTGACATCGAGCGATCATGGCTAGAGTTCTCGGCAAGCGCCTCCGTCTCCTCGTCCTGCTGCCCGCCTTCGCGGCTCTCGGCGGTTGCGACATGGTCGTGATGAATCCGTCGGGCGACATCGCGCTCCAGCAGCGCAACCTCATCCTCGCCTCCACGGCCCTGATGCTGCTGATCATCGTGCCGGTCATCGCCGCGACGGTCCTTTTCGCCTGGCGCTACCGTGCCTCCAACACGCAGGCGGCCTACGCCCCCGACTGGCACCACTCGACGCAGCTCGAGGTGCTGATCTGGACGGCGCCCCTGCTCATCATCATCGCGCTCGGCGCGCTGACCTGGATCAGCGCGCACGTGCTCGACCCGTTCCGCGAGGTCGGGCGCATCGACGCCAATCGCACGGTCCCGGCCGGCACCAGGCCGCTGGTCGTCGAGGCCGTCTCGCTCGACTGGAAGTGGCTGTTCTTCTACCCCGACCAGGGCATCGCCACCGTCAACGAGCTGGCGGCGCCGATCGACACGCCGATCCAGTTCAAGATCACCTCGGCGACGGTGATGAACACGCTGTTCGTCCCCGCGCTGGCCGGCCAGATCTACGCCATGGCCGGCATGGAGACGAAGCTCGGCGCCGTCATCAACCGCAAGGGCGTCTTCGACGGCTTCTCCGGCAACTACAGCGGCGCCGGCTTCTCGCGCATGAACTTCAAGTTCCACGCCCTCGACAAAGCGGGCTTCGACGCCTGGGTGGCCAAGGTGAAGGGCGGCGGCAAACCACTCGACGTCGCCACCTACCAGACGCTCGAGAAGCCGAGCGAAGGCGTGCCTCCGACCTACTTCACGATTCGCGTGCCGGACCTCTACGGCAAGATCCTCAACATGTGCGTCGATCCCGGCAAGATGTGCATGAGCGCCATGATGGCGGTCGACGCGAAGGGCGGCGGCAAGGCCGAGAGCGCGGAGGTCCAGGACACGCTGAAGTACGACGGGGCCCGCACCAAGGAGGGCAACGAGGCGCCCGGCGCGACCTTCCCGGCCTCGGGCCGGCCGCCGAACTCCGCCGTCCAGCCCCAGGGCATGAGGCCGATGACCATGGCCCCCGAGGTCAACGGGCAGAAGGCGCCGGGCAACGACGGCGCGACCCACGACATGCCCGGCATGGACAACATGTCGGGCGACAAGCCGGCGTCGGCCGCGGCGCCCTCGCAACTGCATCTGAACTGAGCCGTCGGACCTCCATTCGTCGATCGAAGAGCAAAGATCCATGTTCGCCCACACCGACCTCCAGAAGCTGATCTTCGGACGTCTGACGCTCGAAGCCATCCCCTACCATGAGCCGATCCTGCTCATCACCTTCGCCGCCGTCGCGATCGGCGGCACGGCGCTCTTGGGAACGCTGACCTACTATCGCTGCTGGGGCTATCTCTGGCGCGAGTGGTTCACCAGCATCGATCACAAGAAGATCGGCATCATGTACATCGTGCTCGCGCTGGTGATGCTGGTGCGCGGCTTCTCCGACGCCATCATGATGCGGGCGCAGCAGGCGCTCTCGTTCGGCAGCAACGACGGCTACCTGCCGCCGCACCATTACGACCAGGTGTTCACCGCCCACGGCGTCATCATGATCTTCTTCATGGCGATGCCCTTCGTCACCGGGCTCATGAACTTCGTCGTGCCGCTGCAGATCGGCGCGCGCGACGTGGCCTTCCCGTTCCTCAACAACTTCAGCTTCTGGATGACGGTCAGCGGCGCGGTCACGGTGATGCTGTCGCTCTTCGTGGGCGAGTTCGCCCGCACCGGCTGGCTCGCCATGGCGCCGCTCTCGGGCTCGGCCTACAGCCCGGGCGTCGGTGTCGACTACTACATCTGGGCGCTGCAGATCGCCGGCATCGGCACGCTGCTCTCGGGCGTCAACCTCATCGCCACCATCGTCAAGATGCGCGCGCCGGGCATGTCGATGATGAAGATGCCGATCTTCACCTGGACGGCACTTTGCACCAACGTGCTCATCGTCGCCGCCTTCCCGATCCTCACCGCCGTGCTCGCGCTGCTCTCGCTCGACCGCTACGTCGGCACCAACTTCTTCACGAACGACCTCGGCGGCAACCCGATGATGTACGTGAACCTCATCTGGATCTGGGGCCATCCCGAGGTCTACATCCTCATCCTGCCGGTCTTCGGCGTGTATTCGGAGGTGGTCTCGACCTTCTGCGGCAAGCGGCTCTTCGGCTACGCCTCGATGGTCTACGCCACCATCGTCATCACCATCCTCGCCTATCTGGTTTGGCTCCATCACTTCTTCACGATGGGCTCGGGCGCCAGCGTGAACTCGTTCTTCGGCATCACGACGATGATCATCTCGATCCCGACGGGCGCCAAGATCTTCAACTGGCTGTTCACGATGTACCGCGGCCGCATCCGCTTCGAGCTGCCGATGATGTGGACCGTCGCCTTCATGATCACCTTCGTGATCGGCGGCATGACCGGCGTGCTGCTCGCCGTGCCGCCGGCCGACTTCATGCTGCACAACAGCCTGTTCCTGGTGGCGCATTTCCACAACGTCATCATCGGCGGCACGCTGTTCGGCGTGATGGCCGGCATCGCCTATTGGTGGCCCAAGGCCTTCGGCTTCAAGCTCGACGTGTTCTGGGGCAAGATGACCTTCTGGTTCTGGGTCGTCGGCTTCTACTTCGCCTTCATGCCGCTGTACGTGCTCGGGCTGATGGGCGTCACGCGCCGGCTCAGCCACTTCGACGATCCCTCGCTCAGGATCTGGTTCGTGATCGCCGCCGTCGGCGCGCTGATGATCGCCGTCGGGATCGCATCGTTCTTCGTGCAGATCTACGTCAGCATCCGCGACCGGGAGCGCCTCGCCGATCTCACCGGCGATCCGTGGGACGGTCGCACCCTCGAGTGGTCGACCTCTTCGCCTCCGCCCCAGTACAATTTCGCGTTCACGCCGATGGTGCACGACCTCGATGCCTGGACCGACATGAAGCGGCGCGGCTACGACCGCCCGCTCGGCGGCTACAAGCCGATCCACATGCCCAGGAACACCGCCGCCGGCGTGATCCTGGCCGGGCTCTGCACGGTCTTCAGCTTCGCGGCGATCTGGTACATCTGGTGGCTCGCGGCGCTGTCCCTCGTCGGGATCCTCGCCGTCGCGATCGGGCACACCTTCAACTACGACCGCGACTACAACATTCCCGCCGACGAGGTGACGCGGACGGAGGAGCGGCGCACGCGCCTTCTCGCCACCCACGCCATGGGGCCCGCGGAATGACCCGCTCCAACGAGGCCACCGCCGACGGCGACCTGCACTTCTACGTCGCCGAGGAGCACGGCCACGCCGAGGGCGGCACCATGCTCGGCTTCTGGATCTACCTGATGAGCGATTGCCTCATCTTCGCGGTCCTGTTCGCGGTCTACGGCGTGCTCGGCCGCAACTACGCGGCCGGCCCCTCGCCCGGCGAACTGTTCGAACTGCCGGTCGTCGCCGTGAACACGGCGATGCTGCTGCTCTCCTCCATCACCTTCGGCTTCGCCATGCTGTCGATGGAAGCGGGCGGCAAGCGCGGCACGCTGATCTGGATGGCGATCACAGGTCTCTTCGGCGCAATCTTCGTCGGACTCGAGCTCAACGAATTCGCCCATCTCATCCACGAGGGCGCGGGACCGGACCGCAGCGCCTTCCTGTCGGCGTTCTTCACCCTCGTCGGCACCCACGGCCTGCACGTCACCGTCGGCCTCGTCTGGATGGTGACGCTGATGGTCCAGGTCGGCCTGCGCGGGCTCGAGCCGGCCAACCAGCGCCGCCTGATGTGCCTCTCCATGTTCTGGCACTTCCTCGACGTGATCTGGATCGGGGTCTTCTCCTTCGTCTACCTCGTGAGCGTGCTGCCGTGAGCGCCCATAGCGACGCCGTCCACACCGAGGTCCTGCCCGACCATCACGAGTCCGGGCACGGCAGCTATCGGAGCTACATCACCGGCTTCATCCTGTCGGTGGTGCTCACCGCCATCCCCTTCTGGCTGGTGATGGCGCACGCGATCCACGATTCCCGCGTGCTGGCGCTGGTCATCATGGCGCTCGCCGCGGTGCAGATCGTCGTGCACATGATCTACTTCCTGCACATGAACACGCGCTCGGAGGGCGGTTGGACCATTCTCGCCCTGATCTTCACGGTGGTGGTCGTGTTCATCACCGTGTCGGGCTCGATCTGGGTCATGTTCCATCTGAACGCCAACATGATGCCGAATGCCCACGACCTGGCCCCGCACGGCGACATGCTGTCGCCGCCCGACAGGTCGCAGAGAGAGATGCCGAACATGCCCGGCCACGGCATGCCCTCGCAGCCCATGCACGACATGCCGTGAAGGTCCCCTCTTCCTTGCGGGAAAAGGTCCTAGAGGGCCGATGAGGGGGCGGGACACGTCCGGCGCTCCGCGCAACCTTCTCCCGCAAGGGGAGAAGGGCTTACCCCCGCACGATGGCGTCGGCGATCCGAATGGCTAGATGCGACAACGCTTCGGCGGCCGCCGGAACAAGGGTTGGGGCGACCAAGCGGCATTCCCTCGTCTCGTTGGTCGCGCTCGGCGCGGCGGCGCTGCTCGTGTTCGCGACGCTGGTCGCGCTCGGCGCCTGGCAGGTCGACCGCCTCGCCTGGAAGCTCGACCTGATCGCCGCCGTCGATGCCAGGGTGCACGAGCCGCCTTCGCCCGTACCGCCGCCGGCGACCTGGCCGCGCGTGACGGCGGCGGCGGACGCCTACCGCCACGTCGGGGCCCGCGGCACGTTCCTCCCCGGCGAGGCCGCCGTGCAGGCAGTCACGGAGCGCGGCGGCGGCTTCTGGGTGCTCGCGCCGCTGCGCACCGACGCGGGTTTCACCGTGCTGGTCAACCGCGGCTTCGTCCCGTCCGATCGCAGGGACCCCCGTTCGCGCCCGCCGCCACCTTCGGGCGAGACCACGGTCGTCGGCCTGTTGCGCCTGTCCGAGCCGGGGGGCGCCTTCCTGCGCAGCAACGATCCGGCGGGCGACCGCTGGTACAGCCGCGACGTCGCGGCGATCGCCGCGGCCCGCCACCTCGGCCCGGTCGCGC
>CAZZWW010000048.1:7244-12135 GCA_964657815.1 Vulcanimicrobiota bacterium
ATGCCGACGCCTCGTCCGGCACGGCCGATGCCCCGGTCGGAGGCTTGACCGTCATCGCCTTCCCCAACAACCACCTCGTCTACGCCCTGACCTGGTTCGGCCTCGCCGCGATGCTGGCCGGGGCCGCCGTGTGGGTGATCCGGGGCGAACTGCGCCTCCGCAGGAGCGTGACGTGACCTTCGCGACCCTGCGGCAGAGCGGCGACGCCGACGCCGCCGGCCGCAAGAACCTCATGCTGCTGATTCTGCTGCGCTGGAGTGCCGTCGGTGGCCAGATCGCCACCATGCTCGTGGTCGGCCTCGGCCTCGGGATCGCGCTTCCGGTCGGCCCCATGGCCGCCGTTCTGGTCGCGCTGGTCGGTCTCAACGTCGCCAGCCTGGTCCGCCTGTCGCGTCCGACCGACGTGGCCAATTCCGAGCTGTTCCTGGCGCTGCTGCTCGACGTCGCCGCCCTGACGCTGCAGTTCTACCTGACCGGCGGCGCGACCAACCCGTTCACGTCGCTCTACCTGCTCCAGGTGACGCTCGGCGCGGTGCTGCTCGATGCGCGCTCCACCTGGCTGATGGTGACCCTGACCGGCCTGTGCTTCGCCGGACTGACGGTTGGATATCGTCCGCTCGACCTCAGTGCGCTGCCCGAACGAAGCCTGTTCGGCCTGCACATCGCCGGCATGCTCATCTGCTTCCTTCTCGACGCCGCGCTGCTGGTGGTGTTCGTCACGCGTATCAACGGCAACCTGCGCGAGCGCGACGCCCGCCTGGCGGCGCTGCGCCAGCAGAACATCGAGGAGGAGCATATCGTCCGCATGGGCCTCCTCGCCTCGGGCGCCGCGCACGAGCTCGGGACGCCGCTCGCCACCCTCTCGGTGATCCTCGGCGACTGGCGTCGCATGCCGGCGCTCGCCGGCGATGCCGAACTGAGGGGCGAGATCGAGGCCATGGAAGGGGAGGTGCGGCGGTGCAAGTCGATCCTGACCGGCATCATCGTCTCCGCCGGCGGGACGCGCAGCGAGTCGGCGGCGATCACCACGCTGCACGCCTTCCTCGACGAACTCGTCGAGGATTGGCGCGCGGCGCGCCCGGCGGCGACTCTGGAGTTCGTCGACAGGCTCGAAGAGGACGTGACGATCGTCTCGGACACGGCGTTGAAGCAGGTGGTCACCAACCTCCTCGACAACGCCCAGGAGGCCTCGGCGCACGCGATCGTGCTGGACGTCTCCCGCGAGGACGGCACCCTGAGCCTGGTCGTGAGCGACGACGGCACCGGCTTTCCGGCCGAGGTCCTCGCCAATCTCGGCAAGCCCTACCAGTCCAGCAAGGACCATCCCGGCAGCGGCCTCGGCCTGTTCCTCGTCGTCAACGTGGTGCGCAAGCTCGGAGGCCACGTGGCGGCGGCGAACCGCCCGGGTGGCGGCGCGATCGTGACCCTGTCGCTGCCGTTGGCGGTGCTCTCCGTGCGTGCGGAGGCCGGCGATGCCGGCTGAGCGTCTCCTCGTGGTGGTCGACGACGACGAGGCCTTCGCGCGAACGCTGAAACGATCCTTCGAGCGGCGCGGCTACGAGGTGCTGGTGGCGCCGACCCTGGAGGCCTTGCAGGCGCTGCTCGTGGAGCGCACGCCGGGCTACGCCGTGGTCGACCTCAAGCTCGCCGGCGCGTCGGGGCTGAGCTGCGTCCAGGTTCTCCACGCCCATTCGCCGGAGATGCTGATCGTGGTGCTGACCGGCTTCGCGAGCATCGCGACGGCGGTGGAATCGATCAAGCTCGGCGCCTGCCACTACCTGGCGAAGCCCTCCAACACCGACGACATCGAGGCCGCCTTCAGCAAGGGGGCGGGGGACGAGCGGGTCCCGACGAGCCCGCGCGCCACGTCGATCAAGACCCTCGAGTGGGAGCGCATCCACGAGATGCTGGCCGAGACCGACTTCAACATCTCCGAGACCGCCCGCCGCCTCGGCATGCACCGCCGCACGCTCGCGCGGAAGCTCGACAAGCGACAGGTGCGATAGGCGTGTTGGCGGACGACCACACGGCTGAAACGCGTGCGGTCGGACGGCGACTTTCCCGTCAACGCGGCGTGGCCGTACGCCGATTTCGCGAGACTGCGGTGTGGCCGTTCGCCGAACCGGAGTGGGCGCTCGCCGACGCCGTTTCCGGCCGGGCGGAGGCCGCAGGCGATATTTCTTGGCAGCGTTGTCAACTTATAGGCCGATTCCGGTCCGGCCTCAAGCCGCCGTCAGGGCGTCGCGCAACGCGGCGGCATCGTGGATCGGGAGCGAGCAGGCACCCGCGCGGCACACGAAGGCGGCGCCCGAGCCGGCCGCCGCGGCCTGGGCCCGAGCCGGGTGGTCCGGCGGCAGGGTGGTGGCCTCGACGAGGTCGAGCACGGTGCGGGTCAGCCAGGAGGCGGCCAGGGCGGTGTCGCGCAGCGCAGCGTGGTCGGCGCCGGCCACCACGATCTCGGCAGCGCGAAGCCGGAAGTCGAGCGCATTCAACGTGCCGACATGGCCGATGGCGTTGGCCCGCACCGCACCGGCCATGGCGGCCAGGAGCGCGTCCGCCGCCTCGCGCCAGCGGTCGGTGCCGGTCAGAGCAGCGAGCCGCAGCATGGCGTCGAGCGCCACGGGGTGGGCGTTGGGGATGGCGTCGTCGGTGGTGGGCTTGAGCCGAAGGATGACGTCGCCGGCGTCGGCCGCCGCCATGGCGAGCAGGCCGCCGGCGGGGTCGCGGTGCAGGGCGAGCAGCGCGTCGAGCAGCGCGGCCGCCTCGCCGGCATAGTCGCGCTCCGCCGCGGCGCCGCGGGCCTCGGCCAAAGCAAGGGCGGCGCGGGCCATGGCGGCGTGATCCAGGGCGAAGGCCGGGCGCACGGTGGCGGTGCCGCGCCGGCTGTGGGCGAGGCGCAGGCGACCGCCGTCGCGCTCGGCCATCATGTCCATGATCGCGGCGTAGGCGCGGGCGGCATCGTCGACCCATCCGGGCTCACCGAGCGCGACGCCGGCGCGCGCCAGGGCCGCGATCATCAGCCCGTTCCAGTCGGCGAGGACCTTGTCGTCGAGGCCGGGGCGCACGCGCCCGGCGCGGTGCGCCAGCAGGCGCTCGCGCATGGACGCGAGCCGCGCCTCGGCGGCCGCGTCGTCCGGCGCCCGGCGCAGGCGGTTCAGGACGTTGGCCGTGGCGCCGCCGTGGGGGTCCTCGAAGTTGCCCTCGGGCGTCACATCGTAGGCGGCGGCGAA
Organism: Vulcanimicrobiota bacterium; assembly: GCA_964657815.1. GTDB lineage: Bacteria > Pseudomonadota > Alphaproteobacteria > Rhizobiales > Beijerinckiaceae > RH-AL1. Next base: position 10,475 of record CAZZWW010000048.1, read on the forward strand.
CACGGCGGCATCCTCGCCCAGCACCGCGGCGATCTCGTCGGCCTGCCAGACATAGAACTTGCCTTCCTGGCCCTCGCTGTCGGCGTCGAGGCTGGCGCAGAAGGCACCGTCCGGCGTGCTCATCTCGCGGCGCAGCCAGCCCACCGTCTCGCGCGCCCGCTCGGCGAACAGCGGATCACCGGTCTCGACCGCGGCGAGCGCCAGAAGCTCGAGCAGTTGCGCGTTGTCGTAGAGCATCTTCTCGAAATGCGGCACCAGCCAGCGCTCGTCGACGGAGTAGCGGGCGTAGCCGCCGCCGAGGTGGTCGTAGATGCCGCCCTGGCTCATGCGCTCCAGCGTCCGCACCACCTGGTCGCGGCAGCCGGCCACGCCGCGGTCGGCGGCGCGCCACAGGAACTCGAGGATCTGCGGGTTGGGGAATTTCGGTGCGCCCTGCATGCCGCCGTTGACCGGATCCATGTGCCGCACGAGCTGGCGGGCGAGCTCATTCATATCGGCGGTGGTGAAGTCGGCGCCGGTCTCCTCGCCCTCCGCGCCGACGTGGGACAGGAGCGCCCGCGTGTTCTCGGCGACCTGGTCGGGCTTGGTGCGGAAGGCGTGCTCGACGCTCTTCAGCACGGTGACGAAGGCTGGCTGGCCGTAGCGCGCCGTCTTGGGGAAGTAGGTGCCGCCCCAGAACGGCGCGGCGTCGGGCGTCAGGAACATGGTCAAGGGCCAGCCGCCGCGCTGCCCCAGCGCGTGCAGCGCCGCCATGTAGAGCCCGTCGACGTCGGGGCGCTCCTCGCGGTCGACCTTGATGTTCACGAAGAGCGCATTCATCACGTCGGCGGTGGCCTGATCCTCGAAGCTCTCGTGCGCCATGACGTGGCACCAGTGGCAGGCGGCGTAGCCGACCGAGAGCAGGATCGGCTTGTCGTCGGCCCTCGCCTCGGCCAGCGTCTCTGGCGTCCATTGCCGCCAGTGCACGGGGTTGCCGGCGTGCTGCTGCAGGTAGGGCGAGGCGGCGTGCTTCAGGTCGTTCGTCTTCAGGTCTTGCATGACCGTGCTAATGTGCGGGGACGCGAAAGGTGCGAGGCGCCGCCATGACACGCAACGAGCCGCAGCCGGCCCTCTACGATACCGACTTCTTCACCTGGACGCAGCGACAGGCCGCGGCGCTCCGCGCCATGCCGCGCGACGCCTCCATCGACATCGAGCACGTCGCCGAGGAGATCGAGGACTTGGGCAAGCGTGATCTGCGGGAGGTGGTCTCGTTCCTCGAGCGGCTGATCGAGCCCCTGCTCAAGCTGGATGCCTGCCCCCATTCGCGCGATCGCGCCCTCTGGAAGCGGGAGGCGACCCTCTTCCAACGATCGGCGAAAGCCGCGTTCACGCCGGGCATGCGCCGGCTCCTCTCCGCCGACGACATCTGGGCAGGCGGGCGCAAGCTGGCCTTGTTCGTTTCGGAGAGGCGGGTGTCACCTATGTCGCCATGGAGGGCTCGCCCTTCACCATCGAGGCGCTGCTGGCACGGGACTTCGACCTCGATGGCGCGCTGGCCACGTTGGCGGACGCTCGCGATCCTTCGGACGAGACGGCGCCGGGCGAAAACGTTGTCCGATGACAACGGCCCAGCCGGCAAGCTCGTCATGAAGCACGTCGCGACCCGGAAGGCGGCGGGA
>CAZZWW010000049.1:0-12065 GCA_964657815.1 Vulcanimicrobiota bacterium
CGGTCCCTGCGCTGGCATTACCCAGGTTCAGGTTCGAAGGGTATGATCTCAGCCGTGTCGCGAAACACAGCACCCCTATGGCTCGGCGGCGACGCTAACGCGGAAAACGGGCGCTCGCAAGCGGAGCCGCCCGTCTCTCTCTCTACCGTTTCAGCGACCGGCCTTGCGGCCCTCGACCTTCGTCCACGGCGTCTCGAACTGGGCCTTGTGCAGCGCGTCGAGCCCGGCGACGACCTCGCGCACGAAACGCGCGATCCGCCGGACCTGCGTTCCAACTCTGCTGTTTTCGACCTGGTAGCTCATGTGACCCTCCTGCTGTCTGGACCCAAGATGGCGTCGGACGCGCGGCGTCGCCAACAAAACCCCTCGCCTCGGTGATAAGGCGGCCTTATGGTCGGCCATGCGCCACCTGCCACCGCTCGCCGCCGTCCGGGTGTTCGAGGCCGCCGCGCGCCACGAGAACTTCACCGCCGCGGCGGTCGAGCTCGGCATGACGCAGGCGGCGGTGAGCTACCAGATCCGCCTGCTCGAGGATCGGCTCGGGCTGCCGCTGTTCCGGCGCGAGAAGCGCCGCGTGGTCCTCACCGAGGCGGGGCGCCGCGCCGCCGCCGCCAGCACCCGCGCCTTCGACGCGATCGACACCGCCTTCTCCCAGCTCAAGGCCGAGGACGAGGGCACGCTGACGATCTCCGCGCCGCAGACCTTCGCCAACGCCTGGCTGGCGTGGCGCCTCGGCGGTTTCCAGATGAGCCACCCCGACATGGCGGTACGCCTGCTCGTCGACGACGCGATCGCCGACTTCGCCACCGACCCGCTCGACGTGGCGATCCGCGCCGGCCGCGGGCGATGGGACGGGCTGCACGCCGATCGTCTCGTCACCAACGATTTCACGCCGATGTGCAGCCCGGGTTTTGCGAGACGCCGCGGCCGCATGCAGCCGAACGACCTGACGGGACTGCCGATGATCAGCCCGGACAATCCGGCCTGGTCGCTCTGGCTGCGGGAGGCGGGGGTGCCGGTGCCGGCGTTCGCGCGGCCGGGGGTCAGCATGACCTCCCAGGGCAATGACGGCAACGCCGCCATGGCCGGCCAGGGTGTCGCCATGCTGACCCCGTTCTTCTGGCGGCAGGATCTCGCGGAACGCCGGCTGGTCCGCCTGTTCGATCAGGTCTCGACCGACGGCCGCGCTTACTGGATCGTCGCGCCGGACTACCGGCGGCACGTGCCCAAGATCAAACGCTTCCGCGATTGGCTGCTCGCGGAGGTCGGCCGCGAGGCATCGACCGGGTGACGGACCGCACTGGTATGTGGGAATGGCCGCACGAGGGATAGGCAGCGGCGCTCCGCAAGCGCACGGTGGCACCCGCTTTGCCAGCTTGCCCTGTCGGAGCGCCGTCCTTCGGACTGCCGCCGCGCGGGAGACGCCATGAACACGAATCAGCTCACCGCCCGCAAGTCGATCGACGACATCGTCGCGGAGGGCGAGGCGGACACCGGCCACATGACGAAGACGCTCGGGCTGCCGAGCATTACCGCCATGGGCATCGGCGCGATCATCGGGGCCGGCATCTTCGTGCTCACGGGAACGGCGGCGGCGCAGTTCGCCGGACCGGCGATCGTGCTGTCCTTCGTGCTCGGCGGCATCGCCTGCGCCTTCGTCGGGCTGTGCTACTCCGAACTCGCGGCGATGCTGCCGGTCTCCGGCTCGTGCTACACGTACACCTATGCGACGCTGGGCGAGCTCTTCGCCTGGATGATCGGCTGGGACCTCATCCTGGAATACGCGATGGGGGCAGCCACCGTCTCCGTCGGCTGGTCCGGCTACGTCGTCAGTTTGCTGCACAACGTCGGCCTCACCATTCCGCCCGCGCTGACCGCCGCGCCGGGTTCGATCGTCAAGCTGCCGGACGGCGGCACCGCCACCGGCTTCCTCAACCTGCCGGCCGCCTTCATCGTGCTCGCGCTGACGGTCATGCTCGTGATGGGCACCAAGGAATCGGCGCGGCTCAACAACATCATGGTGGCGACCAAGCTCGTCGTCGTGATCGCCTTCATCGGGCTGGGGATCGCCTTCATCAAGGCCGGCAACTGGCATCCGTTCATCCCCGCCAACGAGGGCGAGTTCGGCAAATACGGCTGGAGCGGCATCCTGCGCGGCGCCTCGGTCGTCTTCTACGCCTATATCGGTTTCGACGCGGTGTCCTGCGCGGCGCAGGAGGCCAAGAATCCGCAACGCGACATGCCGCTCGGCATCATCGGCGCGCTGATCATCTGCACGCTGCTCTACGGCCTGGTCGCCTGCGTGCTGACCGGCATCGTGCCCTACAAGGACCTCAACGTGGCCGATCCGATCGCCAAGGCGGTCGACGCGATCGGGATCACCTGGTTCGCGGTGCTCATCAAGATCGGAGCGCTGACGGGGCTGACGACCGTGATCCTCGTGCTGCTCTACGGGCAGAGCCGCATCTTCTACAACATCGCCCACGACGGACTGCTGCCGGGCATCTTCTCCAAGGTGCATCCGAAGTTCGGCACGCCCTACCTCAGCCAGTCGCTCATCGGCGTTCTCGTCGCGATCGTCGCCGCGCTCGCGCCTATCGACTTCCTCAGCGAGATGGTGTCGATCGGAACGTTGCTCGCCTTCATCCTCGTCTGCGGTGCGGTGATCTACCTGCGGCGCAGCGAGTCGGAGGTGTTCCGCCCCTTCCGCGTGCCCGGCGTGCCGGTGGTGCCGGCGCTCGGCATCCTCTTCTGCCTGGTGCTGATGGCGGGCCTGCCGCTGGTCACCTGGGCGCGCCTGCTCGTTTGGCTCGCGTTCGGCCTGGTGGTGTATTTCACCTACGGCCGGCACCACTCCGTCCTGCACGAGAAGGTGCGCGAGAAGGTTTGAGAATGTCGCTTCAGCGCGCGAGGAACTTGCGGAACGCGTCGAGCGTAGCGTCGGACACGTAATGCTCGATGCCCTCGGCATCGGCCTCGGCTGCCGCGGCGGGAACGCCCAGAGCCTTGAGGGTCGCGAGCACCACCTGATGGCGGAGCTTGATCCGATCGGCCATGGCGGCGCCGGCCGGCGTGAGAAACACGCCGCGATAGGGCCGCGCCACCACTAGCCCGTCGCGCTTCATGCGGGTCAGCGCCTTGGCAGCCGTCGGCTGGGTGACGCCGAGACGCCGGGCGATGTCGGCGGTGCGGGCCTCGCCGTATTCCTCCGCGAGGTCTGCGATGAGTTCGGCGTAATCCTCGTGCACCGCGGCGGCGCGGGCATGGCGCGCGCGCTCGAAGCGGCCGGCATAGGCCGCGTCGCTTTCATCCGGTTCGGCAGATGGCAACGGTGCGGTGCGAGCGGCCAAAGTCGGCGCCTTCCTCGGCGAGTGGAAGGACGACTATGCAGCCGAGGCCGGGAATTGCAATCGGGACGATCGATGTGAAGGCGAGGCTGACGAACGAAGCTCGTTGACATGAATGAAGCCTTGGCTTCATCGTGGCGTCGGGATCGAATGGCCAGCCAAACCATGGATGTCGCGACGCCGACGATGACGCAACGCACGGACGCGGCGATGCGCGACGTGCTGGCCGGGCGTCCCCGGCCGTTCTCGGCACTGCTCTTCGCCGGTCCGGCGGTGGTCGCCTCGATCGCCTACATGGACCCCGGGAACTTCGCGACCAACATCCAGGCCGGCGCGCGCTACGGCTACGCCCTGCTCTGGGTCGTGGTCGCAGCCAACCTCGTCGCCATGCTGTTCCAGGCTCTGTCGGCGAAGCTCGGCATCGCCACGGGGCGCAACCTCGCCGAGTTGTGCCGCGATGCCTTTCCCAAGCCGATGGTCTGGGCGATGTGGGCGGTGAGCGAGGTGGCGGCGATGGCGACAGACCTCGCGGAGTTCCTCGGCGGTGCCATCGGGCTCTCCATCCTCTGCCACATGCCGCTGCTCGCCGGCATGGGCGTCACCGCCGCCGTCACCTACGGGCTGCTGCTGCTCGACAAGCGCGGCTTCCGCCCGATGGAGCTTGTCATCGGCGCACTCGTGGCCGTGATCGGGCTCTGCTATCTCGTCGAACTCGTCATCGCGCCGGTCGACTGGGGCGCTGCGGCGCTAGGCTCCGTCATCCCGCGCATCCCCGATGCCGACGCCCTGACGATCGCGGTCGGGATCGTCGGCGCCACGGTGATGCCGCATGCGATCTACCTGCATTCCGGCCTGACCCAGGGCCGCCTGGCCGCGCCGAGCCCGCGCGAGCAGCGACTGTTGCTGCGCTTCTCCAACCGCGAGGTGGTGGTGGCCCTCGCCTTCGCCGGGGTCGTCAACATGGCCATGGTGATGATGGCGGCGGCGGCATTTCATCTCGGCCACAGCGACGTCGCGGATATCCAGAAGGCCTACGTGACGCTGACGCCGCTGCTCGGCGCCGGAGCGGCGGCCGTGTTCCTGGTGTCGCTCGTCGCGTCGGGCGTGTCGTCCTCGATGGTCGGGACGATGGCCGGGCAGATGATCATGCAGGGATTCGTCGGCATCGCGATCCCCGTCTGGGTGCGGCGTCTGGTGACCATGGTGCCGGCCTTCGTCGTGGTGGCGGCAGGCGTCGACGCCACCAGGGCGCTGGTGCTGAGCCAGGTGGTGCTGAGCCTCGCTCTCCCCGTGCCCATGCTGGCGCTGGTCTGGTTCACGGGGCGCCGAGCGACGATGGGCGAGTTCGTCAACGCCCGCTCGACGACGTTCGCGGCGATCGGCGGCGCGGCGATCGTGCTGGCCTTGAACGGCGTTCTGCTGCTGCAAGCCTTCGGCGTCGCGGTACCGGGCTTGTCGGCGCCGTAAGCGTCAGCCGCGCTGGCGGATGCGTTCGAGCGTCGCCTCGGGAACGCCGGGGAAGGTCCTCGCCAAGACCTGCGGGGGTGCGGCGGCGATCATGCCGGCAAGAGTGATCTCCTCGAAACGTCCGGCGTCCCAGACCTGCACGATCTCGAGCGGCTCGACGCCGACGTTACGGATGGCGTGGCCGAACCCGCGCGGGAAATAGGCGACCTCCCCGGGCGCGAACTCCGCCACGGGGCCGCGACCGCAGGCGCCGTAGAGCGAGACCTCGGCCCGGCCGGCGAGCACGTAGTTCCACTCGTTGCTGTTGGGGTGCCAGTGCAGGCCGAGCATGGCGCCGGGCCGCATGGCGATCAACCCGCCGCACATTGCGCGCGACACCGGCCATTCCGCCGAGGTGGCGAGACGGAAGCTGCCGCCCGCGAAGTCGCGAACGGCGGCGAGGTTCTTCGCCAGCGCGAATCTGTGGGTGGACTCCTTCGGCCAGGGCGCGTCCAGCGCCTCTGTCGCCGGCAAGACGGCGCCGGCCTGGAGATAGACCTCGCCTTTGGGGAACGCGTCGAAACGCTCGACCGGCATGGCGAAATCCTGCGCGAGCCAATCCTTGGGCGTGACACTCATCCAGTCGGTAATGTCGAACGTGCCGAAGTCGGGCGACTCGTCGCCGTTGTCGAACGCCAGCACGAAATGGCAGGGCCGGTCACCGATGGTCTGGATCGAATGGCCGTGGCCCCGGGGAAAGTACCAGAGGTCGCCGGGGCCGTGGTTGTTGATCTCGCTGGCACCGTCGGGTGTCAGCACCACCGTCTGGCATTGACCGTCGATGACGAAAGCCCACTCGTCGGCCAGAGAATGCCAGTGCATCTCGCGGGATGCGCCGGGATCGAGGAACATGTGGACGCCGGAGATGCCGCCGGCGATCGGGAGGCGGCGCCTCGAAACGTGCTTGGCCCAACCGCCGGTGGTGACCGTCGGAGCCGAAGCATCGAGCGCGAAACCGAAGGCGGGCAGCGCGCCTGGTTCGTCGGCTTCCATTCGCGCCCTTTCGCGTGAGTCGCCCAGCGGATGACCGCTGGGCGAAGCCTCAGGCCTGCTTCATCTCGTCGAGCGTCTTAGGCGGCACGCCGACGAAGTTGTTCGACAGCAGATACTTCGGACTGGTCTGGATCCAGCGGTTGAGATCGATCTCCTCGAACTTGCCGGCGTCCCAGGTCTGGATGATCTCGAGATCGTCGTTGCCGACGTTCTTGATGGCGTGGCCGAAGCCCTGCGGGATGTAGGCGACGTCTCCCGGCTTGAATTCGGCAACCTTGCCGCGGCCCCCCGAGCCGAACATCGCGACCTGTCCGGTGCCACGCAGGTAGTAGTGCCACTCGTTGGCGTTGGTGTTCCAGTGCAGGTTGCGCATCTTGCCGGGCTTGATGACCATACGGCCGCCCGACATCGCCCTGGAGATGGGCCATTCGTCGACGCTGGCGAGATGGAACGTGCCGCCATCGAATTCGCGTACCGCCTTGGGGTTCTTGAGGAGCTCGAACTTGTGGGTCGACTCCTTCGGCCAGGGAGCGTCCATCGCGTCCGAAACGGGGATCACGGGACCGGCCTGGATGTACGCCTCCCCCTTGGGGAACGCTTCGAACGCTTCTGGCGGTATGCCGAAGTCGAGCGCCAGCATCTCCTTGGGCGTCACGTTGACCCAGTCGGTGATCGAGAACGTGCCATGCTCGGAGAAAGCGCCGTTGTCGAACGACAGGATGAAATGACAGGGCTTGTCGCCGATCGTCTGGATCGAGTGCCCATGGCCTTTCGGGAAGAACCAGAGATCGCCCGGCTTGTAGTTGTTGATCTCGCTCGTGCCCTCGGGCGTGAGGATCATCGTCTGGCACTGGCCGTCGATGACGAAGGCCCACTCTGCGGCAATCGCGTGCCAGTGCAGTTCGCGCGAGGCGCCGGCATCGAGGAACATGTGGACGCCGGCGATCCCCTTCGAGATCGGAAACTGGTGGACCGTCGCCTCCTTGGCCCAGCCGCCGCTGGTGATCTTGGGCTTGTTGCCGTCGAGCGAGAACTTGAAATCCGGCATCGCCGCGACGTCTTCGGGATTGTGGTAGGCGACCTCCGCACCTTTGGGCAATTGCTGGACGTCACGGCCGAACCCGCCTTCGCCCGGCGTGCCGTGATCGGTCTTCGCACCTGCCGGAGCCTCCGCGTGCGCCATGCCGGCCAAAGCGACCAAGCCTCCCGCGCCGAGCGCGGTCCTGCCGAGAAAATCGCGTCTGTTGCTGTCCATGGTGTTTCCTTGTCCCGACCGAGCCGCTTTCACGCGGCTTCGGCTCGAGGCGCAGGATGGAAGAAGGCTCCAGGGGCTGGTAGAGCGATAAAGAAAGTATCGGCTATCGAGGAACTCGAACGCCGACGCGCAGACCGCGGCTCATGCTCGATCCCATCCTCCTGAAGACCTTCCTCGTGATCGCCGAGGGGCACAGCTTCTCCGAGACCAGCCGAATGCTGGCGATGCGTCAGTCCACGGTGAGCGATCACGTCCGCCGGCTGGAGCAGCACCTCGGGCGGCAGCTCTTCGTGCGGGACACGCATTCGGTGACGCTGACGTTCCACGGCGAGGCGCTGATCGGCTACGCTCGCCTCATTCTCGAGACGACCGACCGCGCCGAGCAGTTCTCCTCCGGCGCGCGCGCGCGCGGACGGCTGCGCTTCGGCGCCACCGAGGATCTCGTGCTGACCTTCCTGCCCGACGTGCTGGAGAGCTTCACGCGCAATCATCCCGACATCGACCTCGAGCTGACGGTGGCTTTGTCGTCGACGCTGATCAACCGGTTCGACAACGGCGGGCTCGACCTCGTCTTCTGCAAGCGCTGGACGGGCGAGGAACGCGGCGACCTCGTCTGGCGCGATCGCATCGTTTGGGTCGGCCGGCCGGACGAGTGGCGCAGCGACCTGGCGCGGGGTGGCAGCCTGCCGCTCATCGCCTACCCGCCCCCGAGCCTCACCCGCACCATCGTGCTGGATACGCTGTCGCGCGCCGGCGTCGACTGGCGGCTCGCCTGCACCAGCGACACTCTGAGCGGCCTCGTCGCCGCGACGCAGGCGGGATTGGGTGTCATGGTGATCGCCAAGTCCCTGGTGCCTGCGAGCCTCGCCGTGCTGCCGGCCGACGCCCTGCCCGATCTCGGCACGCTCGACTTCATCCTGCTGCGCCAGGCTCGCAGCACGCGCGCACCGGTGGCCGAGCTCGCCGCCGCCATCATGAGCCGGACGCGCGGGCTCACGGCGGCCGGCAACAGGGCGTGACGCTCGCCTCCACGCCGACCCCGTGCTAGGCGCGGCGCCGAACCCGGACCGTCCCGATGCGACCTCTTCAAATTCTTCCGTCGATCCTTTCCGCCGACTTCTCCAAGCTCGCGGACGAGGTGCGTGCGGTGGTGGAGGCGGGCGCCGACGTGCTGCACCTCGACGTGATGGACGGCCATTTCGTGCCCAACATCACCTTCGGCCCCGGCGTCGTGAAGGCGATGCGCCCGCATACGGAAACGCCGTTCGACGTCCACCTGATGATCGCACCGGCGGACTCCTACCTCGAGGCCTTCGCACAGGCAGGCGCCGACTCGATCATCGTCCACGCCGAGGCTGGGCCGCACATCCATCGTTCGCTGCAGACGATCCGCGCGCTCGGCTGCGCCGCCGGCGTGGCGATCAATCCGGGAACGCCGGTCGAAGCCGTTCGCGACCTGCTCGATGCCGCGGACCTCGTGCTGGTCATGACGGTCAACCCCGGCTTCGGCGGCCAGAGCTTCCTGCCGTTCTGTGTCGAGAAGGTGCGGGCGGTACACGCGATGATCGCGGATCGCCCGGTCGACATAGAGGTCGACGGCGGCGTCGACGCGGCGAACGCCGAAGTCCTCGTCGCGGCCGGCGCCAATCGGCTGGTCGCGGGGAGCGCTGTGTTTCGCGACGGGCCGGTCGGCTACAAGGGCCATATCGACGCGATCCGGCGCGCCGGGCTGATCGCGCGAGGCGAAATGGCGTGACCCGGCTTAGGAGGACCCTCTTGCGTGCGGCAGCCGCGCCCTAGGAGAGGCCGTTCGCGACACCCTGATACTTCGGGACGAGCTGCTGCCCGATGGTCCGAAGGCCACCGATGACGATGAGCGCGATGAACCCCGCGATCAGCGAGTATTCGATGGCCGTCGCGCCGCTTTCGTCGCGCAGGAAGCGGTGGAGGAAGGTCATGAGCGATTGTGAGGCGTAAAGTCTTTACCGAGCGTTAAACGGCAGATCAGGTCTGCCGAACACGCCCTTCGAGGCGACGAGCGCGTCCTAGACGTAATTCGCCTCCACCTCCGCGACATCGACCAACACGTCCTCGCCTTCGATCCGCAGCGGATACTCTGCGAGGCGGCAGCGCTTGCCATCGAGGCACTTGCCGGAACGACCGTCGAACACCCAGTCGTGATGCGGGCAGACCAGCGTGTCGCCGTCGAAGCGCGCGTCGGCGAGCGGCTCGCGGGCATGCGGGCAGAACCCTTGGAACGCTCGCGGCGTGCCGCCCTTCGGCCAGAGCACAAGCACCAAGGTGCGCTCCACCGCCGCCGCCTCGAGGCCGCCCTCGACGAGGTCGCTGCTTCGGCAGGCTTTCGCGTACATGCTGGACCAGGCTCAGGTCGCCGACGGCGGGAAGGTCTTGGGAGCGGGGCTCACCGGCACCGCCTTGCCATTGTTGATCTGCAGAACGGCGAGCCCGCGGTCGTTCAGCCCGTCGCCGCGGAAGCGAAACACACCGTCGGCGCCGGAAAAGCCGGATCGATTGAGCAGCACGTTGTCGGAGAAGCGCTGTGTCCCCTGCGACCGCGCCAGAGCGGCGACGAGGGACACGGCATCGTAGGAGAGCGTCGCGATGCGGGTGGGATCGGTGTTGTACTTGGCGCGATAGCGGCTGGCGAAAGCGTTGAACCCGCCATTCTCGGGGGCGGCGAACCAGGCGCCCTGCAAGGCGGGCAGAGTCAGCACGCGAGCGTCGTTCCACAGCCCGGTTCCGAGGATTTGCACGCGCTTGGGCGTCACGCCGGCGGCGTTCAGCGCGGACGACATCGCGGACATCGCGTCCGCCTGCTCGGGGATGAACAGCATGTCGATGCCATCGCCCAGCGCGGCGATCTTCCCGACCGCCGCCTCGCGCGTCGCCGGGGAATAATGCTCGATGCCGAGCACGCGGATACCGCGCTTGGCCGCCTCGGCCTGGAATTCGGCGTCGGCAACGCGGCCGTAGTCGTTGTCCGGAATGAGCGCCGCCGCCGACTTCTTGCCGCGCGTGGCGGCGTAGTCGACGATGCGGTCGACGTAGCTCTCGATGAGGAAGGACAGCAGATAGGAGCCGTGCGCAGCGGCCGACGTATCGGTCGAGAAGGCGATCATCGGCTTGCCGGCGCCGCGCACCACCTTGGAGACCTCTCGCACGTCGGGAGCGAACAGGGGGCCGATGACGATCTCGGCGCCGTCGGACAGCGCCTGTGTCGCCGCGTCGCGAGCACCGTCCGGGCTGGAGCGGTCGTCGCGGACCATCAGCGTGACGTCGTTGGAGGCGGAATCGGCGTAGGCGAGATCGGCGGCGTTGCGCAGCGATTGCCCGACGAGGCTCGGCTGGCCGTTCGGGGACGTCAGCGGAAGGATCAGCGCGACCTTGACCGGCCCGGAGCCGATGGCGCCGGGTGAGCCGTCCGGTCCGGCGCCGGGCAGCGCCGAGGAGGTGACCTTGCCGACCGGCGCTTTCAGCGACACGTCGGGATCGCCGGCGATCTTGCCTGGGCCGCTGCCGACCGTGGAGCCGCATCCGGTCAGCGCGGCGGCCAAGGCGGCACCGGCGACAAGGCCCAGCAGCTTCGATCGGTCTACGTGCAACGCGTGTCCTCACGCCCGGCCGGGCCTGCTCGATGAGCGGAGACGACCGTCGTCGCACGCCGCTGGCCTCTTGGAAAGATCAACTTCCTATGCCCAAAAGATGGCCGGCGTTCTTCGCGCAGAACATGTGGACAATTCTGTTCTCCAAGACGCCACGGGGCCGGCTTGCGGCGTGCGCGCCGGACGCGCATCGGAGACAGTTGCCGCAGCCCGCTTGCCCGCCCTTCGCAAAGCTGCTGCGGTGACGCCATGAACGATGCACCTTCGTCCTACACCGCCTTCGGCCTGAAGGCCGAAGCCGAAACCATTCGACCAGGCCTCCACGTGGTGGCGACGCCGATCGGTAATCTCGGCGACATCTCTTTCCGCGCACTGGGAACGCTGGCGGCGGCAGACCTCGTGGTGGCCGAAGACACCCGGGTGACGAAGACGCTGCTGGCCCATTACGGGATCACCACGCCGCTCTTCGCCTATCACGAGCACAACGCCGACGCGGTGCGCCCACAACTGATCGCCCGGCTCGAGGCGGGCCAGGCGTTGGCTCTGGTCTCCGATGCCGGGACGCCACTCGTGTCCGATCCCGGCTTCCGTCTCGTCGGCGAGGCTCTGGCTCGCGATGTCGCCGTGACCTCGGTCCCAGGTCCTTCGGCGGTCCTGGCCGGGCTGGTGGTGGCCGGACTGCCGACCAGCCGCTTCTTCTTCGAGGGCTTCCTGCCGCCCAAGAGCGCCGCACGGCGACAACGCATCGCCGCGATCGCCACCGTGCCGGGCACGCTGGTGATCTTCGAATCGGCGCGGCGACTGACCGAAACGATGGAAGACCTCGCCGCTGTGCTGGGCCCGCGCGACGCCGCGGTCGCCCGCGAGCTGACCAAGATGTTCGAGGCGGTCAAGCGTGGCACTCTGCCCGCGCTCGCCGCCGAGCTGGCCGCCTCCGAGCCGTTGCGCGGTGAGATCGTGGTTCTGGTCGGGCCTCCGCCTGACGAGGCGCCTTCGCTCGACGGCGAGGCGCTCGATGCCCGCCTCCGCGTCGCGCTGGAGTCCCATTCGGTCAAGGATGCCGCCGCCGTGGTCTCGGGCGAGACCGGGCAGCCGCGCCGCAAGGTCTACGCCCGGGCTTTGGAGCTGACGGCGGCTCTCCATGAACGCGAATGAGCGGCGTGCCGCAGAGACGCTGCGACGACGCAAGGCCCACCGAGCGGGTCACGGAGCGGAGCGCTTCGCCGTGCTGTACCTGCGGCTGACCGGTTGGCGCATCCTGGCGCGCCGCTTCCTGATCAAAGGCGGCGAGATCGACATCGTCGCGCGTCGGGGCCGCACGATCGCCTTCGTCGAGGTCAA
>CAZZWW010000050.1:0-11939 GCA_964657815.1 Vulcanimicrobiota bacterium
GTCCCTGAACCTGCTCACGATCAACGCGCTCGCAGCCGCGAACGCCGTCGTCGTTCCGCTGCAATGCGAGTTCTTCGCGCTCGAGGGCCTGTCGCAGCTGCTCTCCACCGTCGAGCAGGTTAAGAGCTCGCTCAATCCTGCTCTCGAGATACATGGCGTGGTGCTCACCATGTTCGACGCGCGTAACAATCTTGCCAACCAGGTCGTCGCCGACGTCCGCGGCTTCCTCGGCGACAAGGTCTACGAGACGGTGATCCCGCGCAACGTGCGCATCTCCGAGGCGCCCTCGCACGGCAAGCCGGCGCTGCTCTACGATTTGAAGTGTCCGGGAAGTCAGGCTTACCTGAAGCTCGCCTCCGAGGTGATTCGGCGCGAAAGGCACCTCCGGGCGGCATGAAAGGGATAGCGATGAAAGCCCAGGCCCACGACGAAGTCCGCTCCCGGCTCGGCCGCGGCCTGGCCGCACTGATCGGCGACAGCGGCACCGAGGCCGAGGCCTTTACGCGCGTGAGGGGGCAGAAGCGGGTTCCGATCGAGTTCCTGAAGCCCAGCCCGCGCAACCCGCGCCAGAGCTTCGACGAGGAGGACCTCGCCGAGCTGACGGCTTCGATCCGCGAGAAGGGCATCATCCAGCCGATCCTGGTGCGCACCGTGCCGGGTAAGGCCGATTCCTACGAGATCGTCGCCGGCGAGCGCCGCTGGCGCGCGGCGCAGCGGGCCGAGCTACACGACGTGCCCATCGTCACCATCGAGGCCGACGACAAGCAGGCGCTCGAGATCGCCATCATCGAGAACGTCCAGCGCACCAACCTCAACGCCGTCGAGGAGGCCGAGGGCTACGAGCGGCTCGGCAGCGACTACGGCTACACCCACGTCGACCTCGCCAAGGTGATCGGCAAGAGCCGCTCGCACGTCGCCAACACCTTGCGCCTGCTGAAGCTGCCGCCGCGTACCCGCGAGCTTTTGGGCGCGGGCCAGATCTCGGCCGGCCACGCCCGGGCGCTGTGCGCCTCCGAGCATTCCGACGCGATCGCCGAGAAGGTCGTGACGAAGGGCCTCTCTGTCCGCGTCGTGGAGGAACTCGTACGCCGCGAACAGGAACTGCGCGAGAAGGCCGAGGGCTTCGTCCGCACGGCCCGGCGCGACAAGGACGCCGACACCAAGGCGCTGGAGCGCCGCCTGACCGACAAGGTCGGCCTCGCCATCGACATCCGGCACAAGGGCGAGGCTGGCGAGGTCCGTCTGAAGTACACGAGCCTCGAGCAGCTCGACCGCGTGGTGGCGCTGCTGGGGGGGTGAGACGCACCTCCCTTCTCTCCGTGCGGGAGAAGGACGTACGCGCATGCCTTCGCCAAGCGGTCCCAGCTTCCACCGGACCGGGTTTGGTGACGCCGGAATGACGTTCATCCGAAAGGCACGCTCGTCCCGAGCGCCCGCGCCGGCAGCCCCAGCCGCGCCAGCACGTCGTCGCGCGAAAAGCCCTCCTGCCGGTAGGAGCGAAGCGGCTTGGCGCGCAGGCTCTTCGCCAGCTTCTGTCCGGCGCTGTCGCGCACCAGAGCGTGGTGGTGGTAGTTCGGCGTGGGAAGGTCGAGCAGCGCCTGAAGGATGCGGTGCAGGTTGGTGGCCATGAACAGGTCCTCGCCACGCACGATGTCGGTGATGCCCTGGGCCGCGTCGTCGATCACGACGGCGATGTGGTAGCTCGTGGCGATGTCCTTGCGCGACAGCACGGCGTCGCCCCAGGCCTCGGGCTTCGCGTGCTCCTCGAAGCGCAGCGAGCCGCCGCGGTACTCGCCCCAGCTGAGCGCGCGCCCTACGATCTCGAGGGCGCGCTCCATGTCGAGGCGATAGCTCGCGCGCTCGCCGGTGGCGAAGCGCGTTGCGCGGCGTTCGGGCGACATGTGCTTGCAGGTGCCGGGATAGAGCGGCGTGCCGTCGGGATCGACCGGCCAGCGCGGCCGCGACGCCACCGCCGACATGATGTCGCCGCGCGAGCAGAAGCACGGGTAGACCAGCCCGCGACGCTCGAGCCGGCGCAGCGCCGTCGCGTAGGAGTCGAAATGGTCGGACTGACGCCACACCGGTGTCTCCCAGCGCAGGCCGAGCCAGGCGAGGTCCTCGAGCAGCGCGACCTCGAATTCCGGCCGGCAACGGGTGACGTCGATGTTCTCCATGCGCAGGAGGAAGCGGCCGCCGGTTTCGGTGGCGAGCACGCCGTTCATGATGGCGGAATAGGCGTGGCCCAAGTGGAGGTAGCCGTTTGGCGAGGGCGCAAAGCGGACGACCGTCTTGGCGAAGGAAGAGGTCATGCGAACCCGACGAACGTGGACGACCGCCCGCAGGCGTTTGGCGCGATGGACGCCATGCCCTAAGGGAGCAACGGCCGGCGGCGCAACGCCGCCTCGGTCGCAACGTTCATCTTGACGGGTTTCGGCGTGCCGCCAAAGAAAAAACTGTCGCAGCCGGCGGCGCCTTCGCAACCGGCGGCTCCTCCGCCGGTGCTTGCCGACGACGCGGCCTTCGCGGCCGGTCTCGATGCGCTCGCTGCCCTCGATGCCGGCTTCATGACGCGGCTCGACGCGGTCGCCGATCGGCCTGCGCTGCGCCGCCGCGAGCCGGGCTTCGAGGGACTCGCCGCCATTATCGTGTCGCAGCAGGTTTCCACGGCCAGCGCCAACGCGATCTTCGCCAAGGTCAAGGCCAACTTCCCGACGCTCGACGCGGCGGCCATAGCCGCCGCCTCCGACGAGGACCTGCGGGTCTGCGGCCTCTCCGGCCCCAAGCAGCGCACGCTGCGCGGGATCGCCGCCGCCGTCGCCGAGGGCCGGCTCGACTTCGACGCGCTGGCGCACGCCGATGCCGACGCGGCGCATGCCGTGCTCTGCGCGATCAAGGGCATCGGCCCCTGGACCGCCGACGTGTTCCTGCTGTTCTGCCTGGGACACGCCGACGCCTTCCCCGCCGGCGACCTTGCCCTCCAGGAGGGCGCCAAGCTCGCGCTCGACCTGCCCGAGCGCCCGGACGCCAAGGCGCTGACGGTGCTCGCCGACCGCTGGCGGCCGCTGCGCGGCGTCGCCGCGCATTGCCTGTGGGCCTATTACGGCGCCGCACGAAAGCGCGCCGCGACTCGCGAGGAGACGCCGTAGCCCTTGCCCAAGACACCACGCCCCAAGACCTCGTCTCCCAAGACGCCGCTGCGCCCCGCCCCGCAAAGGACCGCCTGATGGCCAATCTCGACGGACCGCGCGCCGGCTCCGCCTCGCCTCGCCAGCTGGTGGTGATGCTGCACGGCTATGGCGCCGACGGGCGCGACCTCATCGGCCTGGCCCAGCAGCTGAAGACGATCCTGCCGGAGGCGGGCTTCGTGGCGCCCAACGCGCCTGAGCCCTGCGCGCAATCGCCGGCGGGCAAGCAATGGTTTCCGCTGTTCTCGCGCGATCCCGACGAGCGCTGGAAGGGCGTCAACAAGGCCGGCCCGGGGCTCGACGCCTTTCTCGACGCCGAGCTCGCCAAGCACGGGCTCGACGACACGAAGCTGGCGCTGGTCGGCTTCAGCCAGGGCACGATGATGGCGCTGCACGTCGGCCTGCGGCGGCGCCGACCGCCGGCGGCGATCGTCGGGCTGTCCGGTCTGCTGGTCTCGCCGGAGCAGTTGCCGGCGAGCGCGGCGACCGCCCCGCCGCCGGTGCTGCTGACCCACGGCAGCGAGGACAACGTCATCCCGCTCGACGCGCTGTTCATGTCGGCGGAAGGCCTCGCCGAGGCCGGCATCCCTTGCCAGTGGCACATGTCGGCCGGCGTCGCCCACGGCATCGACGAGGGCGCGCTGACCCATGCCGCGCTGTTCCTCGCCGCCGCCTTCGGCATCAAGCCGCCGGTGCGGTAAAGCGTTATCGAGAGGCTTCCATCTTTGTCATTCCGGGCGGCGTAGCCGGACCCGGAACCCATTGCGCTCCGGAAAGGTACTCGTTCGAGGACGCAATGGGTTCGCGCTTTCGCGCGCCCCGGAACGACAACGATCACCGCCCGCCGGACACCGTCATGATCGAGCCCACCGCGTAGCTCGCCTCCTCCGACACCAGCCACGCCACGGCGGCGGCGATCTCCTCGGGCTCGCCACAACGGCCGACCGGGACGGTCTGCGCGACCTGGTCGGCGATGCCGACCGTCATGTCGGTGACGATCATGCCCGGCGCCACCGCGTTGGCGCGGATGCCCTCGCGCGCGACCTCCTTGGCGAGGCCGATCGTGAAGGACGACAGCGCGCCTTTCGAGGTCGAATAGGCCACCATGCCGGGAATGCCGCCGGATGTGGCGGCGATCGAGCCGACGTTGACGATGGCGCCGCCCAAGCCGCCGTGCTTCGTCGACATCCGGCGGATCGCGTGCTTGGCGCAGAGCGCCGGCCCGACGACGTTGATCGCCAGCACCTTCGTCAGACTCTCCGCGTCGTGCTCGTCGATGCGGCGCATGTCGCCGAGGACGCCGGCGTTGTTGACCAGCGCGGCGAGCGGGCCGAGCGTGTCGGCGGCAGCGAACATCGCCTCGACCTCGCTCTCCTTCGACACGTCGGCGCCGTGGGCCAGCGCACGGCCGCCGCTCGCCTCGATGTCCTGCACCACTTTGCCGGCGGCATCGGCCCCGCTGGCGTAATTCACCACCACGACGTAGCCGTCGGCAGCCAGCCGTCGGCAGATCGCCGCGCCGATGCCGCGGCTGCCTCCGGTCACGATCGCCGTGCCCTTGCCGTTCCCTGCCGTCATGATGCTGGCGTGTCCTCGGTTCGTTGACTTTGCGAAGGCTTTGGACTAGCCGTTCCGCGCCTACGCCAAAGAGCGCAGGCTTCCAAGAACCACAAGAAGACGGTCGTCGCGGGGGTTCCCTGTGCCAGTCCGACACCAAGGAAGAGAGACCATGTTCGCTGTCATCAAGACAGGCGGCAAGCAATATAGTGTTGCCGCGGACGATACCATCACCGTCATGAGCCTGGCCGGCGAGCCGGGCGACACGATCACCTTCGCCGAAGTGCTCATGCTCGTCGGCGACGCCGGGACCAAGTTCGGCGCGCCCTTCGTGAGCGGCGCCACCGTCACCGGCGAGATCGTGAACCAGAACCGCGGCCCCAAGGTCATCGCGTTCAAGAAGCGTCGCCGCCAGAACTCCAAGCGCAAGCGCGGCCATCGGCAGGATCTGACGACGATCCGCATCACCGGCCTTCACGCCGGCTGAGGCTTGCCGGGCCGCTGCCCGGCGTCCATCTTCCCCATTCAGCGGGCCCGCGAGGGCCTGGAGCACGAGAACCATGGCACACAAGAAAGCAGGCGGCTCGTCCCGCAACGGCCGCGACTCCGACGGCCGCCGCCTCGGCGTCAAGAAGTTCGGCGGCGAGCGCGTGATCGGCGGCAACATCATCGTCCGTCAGCGCGGCACCAAGTGGCACCCCGGCGCCAACGTCGGCATGGGCGTCGACCACACGCTCTTCTCGAAGGTCGAGGGCCACGTGCAGTTCATCACCAAGGCCAACGGCCGCGCCTACGTGGCGGTCAACCCTGTCGCCGTTCCGCACGCCGAGGCGGCGGAGTAAGCACGCCCGGGCGGCGCCGTCGCGCCGCCGGCAGGGATCGCGCGACCCATGTTTCCGGACATCAGCCGCGACGACATCTTCAGGCTCGAGACCGAGCGGCTCTGGCTGCGGTGGCTCCGTGCGGCCGACGCGCCGGCGATCGCCGCCTTCGCCGGCTTGGCGGACGTCGCCCACATGACGGCATCGATTCCGCATCCCTACCCGCCGGGCGAGGCCGAGCGCTTCATCCTGCACGCCCGCGCCTCGACGGCTGGCGGTGACGGGCTTGTTCTGGCTGCCACCACCAAGGCCAAGGGGCGCCCCCTGGTGGGTCTCGTCTCGGCGCTGGTCGAGGAGCCGGGCGAGGTCGAGTTCGGCTACACGATCGGGCCGGCCTATGCCGGGCGCGGCTACGCCACCGAGATGGTGCAGGCGATGATCGACGCCGTGTTCAACCTCACCGAGGCGCGAGTCCTCGTCGCCAACAGCCGCACGATCAACCCCGCGTCCCGGCGCGTGCTGGAGAAATGCGGATTCACCCTCACCGGTACGGGTCTGAAAGACCTGCCGGCTCGCGGCGGCAAGCATCCGTGCGACTTCTTCCGCCGTGACCGCCGCGGCTGGGCGAGCGGTCACGGCACGCCGCGACGCCTCCCCGGCATGACGCAGCAGTCACCGCGCACGATGCCCAACGGACCGCAAGGCGAGGAGCCGCAATAGCGCGTTCAGGCCGATCCCGGGAAGAAGGATCGCCACACATGCCAGGACTCCACGAGAAACGCGATTGAAAGCGAGGCGGAACGATGCCGCTCGATTTACGGCGTTGCGTCGTCATCATTTCGGGCCTCTCGCTCCGTCAAGACGGCGCGGATCTAAGGCTGGATCGTCCGCGGCACCGGCAGGGTGAGCAGCAAGGCGTTGGTCGGCCGATCGAGATGGGTCACCTCGGTGATCAGCCCGTAGTCCAGCGCCTGCTTGGGGTCGACGAACGCGGCCTCTCGGAACAACATCGGATCGAGTTGGTCCGCCGTGATCTTGCTGCGGGCGAGGACGATGTCGCGCAGGCGCCGGGTGTCGCGATCCAGTGACTCGCTGCGCAGCTTGAGCGCGTCGAGCGTGCTGGAACCGGCGCTCGTCACGGAGGCGGCCGGATGGATGATGAACTGCCCGGGCTTGTCGCAGACGCGGCGCTCGCCAGCGAGGAGCAGCAGCATCGCCGCGGAGTAGCAGTTGCCGATCACGTAGGTCGTCAGCTTGATGCCGGCGCTGGTCAGGAACTCGAAACACGAGATCGCCGCCGCCATGTCGCCGCCCGACGACGAGATCATCAGCGTGATCTCGGTGGTGCCCCTGTCGACGACATTGGCGACGACCTCCTGCAGCACGTTCATGCGCTCCCAGGTGACCCCGTATTCGAAGTTGAGCCAAGCGGGCCGGGGCGGCGGCGGAACCAGCTTGGGTGCGGGTGGATGCGGCGCCGGCGGCGCGACGGCCGGGGGCATCTGCGCTTCGGCAGGGCCGCCCAGGAGCAGGGTGCCGGCGCCCGCGGCACAGCCGAACCATTGTCTGCGATCCAAATTCGTCATCGGCTCATCGCAGCGGAAAGCACCGCTTCTCGCATGAAACGACCTGCGGCGCAGCGCCCCTCGCCAGAGCACCTCACCCGCCTTAAGTTAGAGCATGATGGAGACGGCGAGATGACGCGTGCAGGATGGGGTATGGCAGTCGTCGCATTCTCTGTGGCGTCTTTGCTGACGGGTGCGGCGTGGGCCGAGGACTACGACGCCGGAACCAAGACGGCGCTGCAAAATGTCATTTCCAAGCAACTGGAGGCGCTCGGCCGCAACGACGGCGCCGCCGCTGAGGCCTTCGCGGCACCGGGCATCCGCAGCCAGTTTCCCGATCCGGCAAAGTTCTTCGGTATGGTCAAGGATCATTACGGGGCGTTGATCAAGCCCAAGAGCACGACCTTCAACGGCGTCGAGGAGTCGCCGCACGGCCCGCTGCAGAAGATGACGGTGGTCGCGGCCGACGGCACGGTCTGGTCGGCGATCTACGCTTTCGAGAAGGTCGACGGAGAGTGGCGCATCAGCGGCTGCGCGCTCGAGGAAGACAAGAACCAGCAGGCCATCTGATGAGCGAGCGCGACTTGAACGAGCGGACGGCCAAGCCGCTTTCGCCCGCGGCCGAGCGGGCGCTCGCGGAGGCGGAGCAGCGCCGGCGCGAGGCCTCGGAGACCATGTCCGGCCCGCGAGAGATCCAAGGGCGCGGTGGCAAGGAGCCGGTTCGTTACGGCGATTGGGAGGTGAAAGGTCTGGCGTCCGACTTCTGAGAACCAGCCAGGCGAAACCTCGCAGGACGATCCTTTCTCCCCTTGCGGGAGAAGATGGCGCGAAGCGCCGGACGAGGGGTCACTCCATCCTGGGGGATTAGGTCATGCGGCAACCGACCGCGACGATCCCGCCCCCTCATCCGCCCTTCGGGGCACCTTCTCCCGCAAGGGGAGAAGGTGACGCCGGCACGCGCATTACGCCGGCAGCGCGGCCTTGGCCTTCTCGACGATCGCGGCGAAGGCGGCCGGCTCGCGGATGGCGAGGTCGGAGAGCACCTTGCGGTCGATCTGGATCTCGGCGCGGTTGAGACCGTCGATGAAGCGCGAATAGGTCAGGCCCAGG
Organism: Vulcanimicrobiota bacterium; assembly: GCA_964657815.1. GTDB lineage: Bacteria > Pseudomonadota > Alphaproteobacteria > Rhizobiales > Beijerinckiaceae > RH-AL1. The sequence goes on from CAZZWW010000050.1 coordinate 8,239, forward strand.
TCGCGAACGGCGGCGTTGAGGCGCTGGATCCACAGGGCGCGGAACGTCCGCTTCTTCACCTTGCGGTCGCGCGTCGCGTACTGCATCGAGCGATCGACGGCAGCCTTGGCGGTGCGGATGGTGTTCTTGCGGCGGCCGTAGAAGCCTTTCGCCGCGCTGAGGGTCTTCTTGTGCTTGGCATGGGCGGCAACGCCGCGTTTTACGCGAGCCATGAGGGCTGTCCTTTCAAGATCGATGGATGGGGCGGAGAGGCGGCTTCAGCCGTTGGGCAGGAAGTACTTCTTCACGTTGTCGCCATCCGTCTTGAACAGGACGTTGGTGCCGCGCAGATTCCGGATCTGCTTGTTGGTCCGCTTGATCATGCCGTGGCGCTTGCCGGCCTGGGTGTACACGACCTTGCCGGTCCCGGTGATCTTGAAGCGTTTGGCAGCGCCCGACTTCGTCTTCAGCTTGGGCATTTCGGTCTCCGTGGGTCTCTGAGGCCCATCTTGGTTGCCGGTCGGCACCAGCGTGCCGCCGCGCCTCGCGAACGAGACGAAAGAACCGCCACGGCAGCCCTTTACGGCCGGGCGGTTCGAAGAGCCGGCTTATACGCGAGGGGCGCTGAAATGCAAGGGTTTCGCGGCGCGTTGGCCCTCGGCGATGTTCACTTTCCATTCGCACGTTCCACGTGAAACAGCATGCGCGGCCGCGGTCGTTGACTTGGCCGCGGCGTGCCCTTCCTTCCAGCCCAGCAACCCGCGAAAGGATTCCCGATGCCGCTCCTCCGTTTTGATCTCGTCGAAGGTCGAACCGATGCCGAATTGAAGACGCTGCTCGACGCCGCCCACGAGGCAATGCTGGAATCGCTGAAAGTCCCGGTCCGCGACCGCTACCAGATCGTCCACGAACACAAGGCCTCACGCATGGTGATCCAGGACACTGGGCTCGACATCCCGCGGACCGACAAGATCGTGATGCTGCAGGTGACGAGCCGCCCACGCAGCGAGGAGATGAAAACGGCGTTCTACCGCCTGTTGACCGAGAAGCTCGAAGCCAAGTGCGGGATCAAGCCGAACGACGTCATGGTCAACTTCGTGATCAACAGCGACGCCGACTGGTCCTTCGGGCACGGCCGCGCACAGTTCCTGGTGGGCGACCTGTGAGGCGTTGAATCGTCCTGACCGTGCTGCCCGCGACCGTCATCCGGATATGCGGGTCTCGGCGTAGACGTTCGTGTGGGAGGATCACGCGACGAGGCGCACCGGCGGCAGGGCGTCGCCGATCCGGAAGCGGCCGACCAGCGCCGCGAGCCGCTCCGTTTCGGCCTTGAGCGCCTGCGTCGCCGCGATCGTATCCTCGACCATCCCGGCGCTGGTGCGCGTGGCTTTGTCCATCTCGCCGATCGCGCCGTTGATCTCGCGCAGCCGCTCGGCCTGCGCGGAGGCGCCTGAGGCGATGGAGGTCATCGCCGTGCCGGTTTCGCCGATGCGGGCGATGATGCTTTCGAGCGCCTTGCCGGTGGCGTCCACGAGGGCTGCGCCGTGGCCGACCTGCTTCGACGAGGTCGAGATCAGCTTGCGGACCTCGTTGGCCGCCCGCGCGGAGCGCTCGGCCAGCTCGCGGATCTCCGCCGCGACCACGGCAAAGCCGCGCCCCGAGACGCCGGCGCGTGCCGCCTCGATGCCGGCGTTGAGCGCCAGGAGATTGGTCTGCGAGGCGATCTCGTCCATGACGCCGATGATGACGCCGATCTCCTTGGAGGAGCCCTCGATCGCACTCATCGCGTCGATCGCCTGCTGCACCACGGCTCCGCTCGCCGTCGCTTCGGACTGCACGGAACCGACGATGTCGTGAACGACGGCGGCATCGCGTGCGGCCACCTGGATCGTCGTCGTGACCTCGTCGAGTGCCGAGGCCGAGACGCGCAGCGAGGTCGCCTGCTCCTCGGTGCGACGGGCCAGCTTGCCGGTCGAGCCGACGATCCCGGACGTGCCCGCCCTGATCGCATCGGTGCTGCGCGAGATGGTCAGCATACTCTCGCGCAGCGTCACGACGGCGGCGTTGAGGTCGACCCGGATCTGATCGTAGGCCGGCGGGAAGCTCTGCGAGAGCGTCGCCGTCAAGTCGCCGCGCGCCAGCGCGTCGAGCCCCGTCGCGACCGCGCCGACCACCAGCGTCTGCTCGCCGGCCGCCGCCTGCTCGCCCTCAAGCTGCTTGCGGGTCGCGAGGCTGTTCTTGAACGCCAACAGCGTCTTTGCGATCTGGCCGGTCTCGTTGCGGTCGTCGAGATAGGGGATCTCGGGGCTGGCGTCCTCCGCGACGAGTCGCTTCATGACGGCGACGAGCCGCGTGACGCGACGCGACAGGCCGGCCGAGATGGTCTTCGAGAGCCAGTAGGCGACGAGAAGCGACATGCCGGCGATCAGCAGGTTCATGGCGAGCTTGCTGTGGAAGCCGCCCACGCGGGCCTGGAGCAGCCGCTTCAACTCGCCGTTGGTCGCCAGCCAGGCCGCGTCCGTGCGGGCGAGAAGCTCGGCCTTGTCGGCCTCGAGTTCGGGGGCCGCGGCGCCGTCGAGCAGGGCGCGGCCTTGCGCGGCGAGCGCGTCGGAGGCCTTCTTCAAATCGGTCGTCAGTCCGGCGAGCGCCGCCTTCGTCATCCCAGCCTTGTTGTTCTTCATCGCCGCTGTCAGCGAGGCGTTGGCATCGCCCGCGCTGATCTCGAGCCGGTTGACCGCGAAGGCGATGTGGACGAGGCGCGACGGCGTGCCGCTCGGTTCCGCCGCCGCCTTTGTGATCGCCGTGGCCGCGGCCACGATGCCGGGCAGGCGCACCGTGTCGGCGTCCATGGCGTAGAAGCTGTCGAGGTCTGGGTCGAGCGTCAGGTTGGAATTGTCGGCGACGGCGCCGATCAGCGTCTTTCCGGCATCGAGTTTGTCACTCACGTCGCGCGCGGCGTCGTAGGCCTTCGCGGCGTCCTCGGCCGAGAACTCGGCATCGTAGTCCTGGGACAGCGGCGCGGGCAGGCCCGTCGTGCCCGTCTTGGCCACGGCTATGAAATGCGGCCAGAGACCCGAGAGGTAATCCGTTCCGTCGATCTCCTTTTGCGCAAAGGCGATGTCGATGGAGGATTGCTGGACGTACAGCCCCGTCAGCAGCACGTCGGGGACGGCCGAGACGATGACCATGACCCAAAGACGGGCCGGGATCGACAGGCGGCTGTTGAGGAACCTGACCATGGTCGACGAAGAGGTCCTGAAGCACGAGCCTCCATCATCGATCATCGTCCGCAAACGGAGCGTTAATGCAGGGTCTGTTTCGCCGCATTGCAAAAACTTTGAGCTAAGCGGCTGTCCCCAGTGCAGCGCAGACGTCGTCGACGACGCTCTCGACGAGATCGGCGTCGTCGCCCTCGCCCATCACCCGAACCACCGGCTCGGTGCCGGAGGGCCGGATGACCAGGCGGCCGCCGGCGCCGAGCCGGGCTTTGCCGGCCGCCACCGCGGCGGCGACCTTGTCCTCCGGCATCTTGCGGCCGGGCTCGAAGCGCACGTTCTTCAGCACCTGCGGCACGGGCTCGAAGCGGCGGCACACTTCCGAGACCGGGCGTCCTCGACGCTTCACCAGCGCCATCACCTGCAAGGCCGCCACCAGTCCGTCGCCGGTGGTCACGTAGTCGGAGAGGATGATGTGGCCGGACTGCTCGCCGCCGAGGTTGTAGC
>CAZZWW010000051.1:0-11939 GCA_964657815.1 Vulcanimicrobiota bacterium
GCCGTCGGTGCGCAGGATCTTGCGGACCGACCATGCCTCCTTCTCCGTCGTGCCCTTGATGTCGTTGATCTTCCAGCCGTTGTCCTCCTTGACGAAATCGTAGGTCACGACGGTCGGGAGCTTGTGGTTGAGGAAGGTTGCCGAGACCACGGCCTTGTTCAGCTCGAGCAGATCGGTTTTCAGCGTGACCTTCTGCAGCTCGGCATCCTGCGAGGCGGAGATCGGATCGAAGTCGAGCGCCGCGGCGCCGTCGTGCGCGGCCTTGGTCGCGCTGGTCGTCACGAGCAGGTCGAAGCTCTTGGAGAAGTACTTTTCGCGCGCCTTGGGGTCGTAGAAGGGGCTCAGCGGCTTGGCCTTCTTGGCCTCGGCGGCGGCGAGCTTGTAGAGCGCCGCGACGAGGTCACGCGGCTCCTCCACGCCCACCGGCGCGTTCGCAGACTTGGCCGTCGGCACCGGCGCCACGAGCGGCGCGGGAGCCTGCGCGCGCGTCGTGGCCGGCGCGAGCACGGCGACGCAGACGCCGCCGACGAGGAAGGGGACGAGACGCGCGATCATCGATGGAAGCTCCCGGCTCTGCCGACCTGCGGCATGTCATAACGCGGCCGCCTGACGCGAGGCTGCTGCCACGGAGGCACACCCAGGCGCTTTATCGCTTTGCAACCTGCGCTCCATGGCGCCTCATTCTACGCGCGATACGATCGTGACGTAGCGTCAAGCGTGTGCGGCGTTCATGGGTGTCGCGGTCCAGCCCCGGTCGATGGCCTTCCGGTCGTTCGGCGTCACGGCCGGCCTCGGCCTGTCGCATCACCATCTTCCGCCCGCGATCGCCTTCCTGCGCGAATACGGGGTCCGCAGCGAGCTGTTGAAGGCGGCCGTACGAGACGCCGTCCGGCAAGGAGTGGACGCGCGCGAGGCCCTGCTCGCCGCTGGCGGCATCACCGACACGCTGTACTATGGCAGCCTCGCGCATCGGGTCGACGCGCCCTTCCGCTCCGATCTTCCTTTGCTCGCCCCCCGAACGGATGCGCTCCGCGCCCTGCGGGACGGCAGGGTCAGGCTCGTCGACGGAAGCTGGCTGGTGGCACCGACCGGCGTCGCACTTCGGCTGTTGCTCGACGGTTCGCGTGTCGCCGGCTTGCTGCCACGCCGCATCGCCATCACGACGCCGGCGCATCTCGAGGCCTTGGTGCTCCGCCGCGCGGGCTCTTCGGTGGCACGGCGCGCGAGCCAGGCGCTTCCGACGCTTCAGCCGGGTCTCTGCGCGCGCGGCGCCGTGGACGCGCGAGCGACAGGTATCGCGCTCGGCATCCTGCTCGCGGCGTCGGCGCTGTTGCTGCTGGCCCCCACGATCCTCGCCATCTTCGTCGGCGCGATCTTCCTCGCCGCGATGGGCTTCCGCTGGCTGGTCTGCGCCGCCGGGCTGCCGAACCGTCGAACCGATCCGGCGGCGCCGCGAGTGGCCGATGCCGACCTGCCCCGCTACAGCGTGCTGGTGCCACTCTACGAGGAGTCGGGCATGGTGCCGCTTCTGATCCGCCGACTTGGCGCGCTCGACTATCCCGCGGCCAAGCTCGAAATCCTGATCCTCGTCGAGGCCGACGACATGGTGACCCGCGCGGCACTGACCGCCGCGCCGAAACCGCCGTGGATGCGCGTGGTCGTGGTCCCGCCGGGCACGCCCCGCACAAAGCCGCGCGCTCTCAATGTCGGCCTGGCGCTGGCGAGCGGCGATCTGATCACCGTGTACGACGCCGAGGACAGGCCCCATCCCGGCCAGCTGCGCGCGGCGGCCGCTCGCTACGCCACCGCACCGCGGAGGCTGGCATGCCTGCAGAGCCGGCTCGCGATCGCGCATGGCCGCCGCCTGCTGCCGCGGCTCTTCGCCCTCGAATACGCAAGCCTTTTCGACCTCTACAACGTCGGCCTCGGCCGCCTGCGCCTGCCGATGCCCCTCGGCGGCACCTCCAACCACTTTCGGGCGTCGGCTCTGCGCGCGGTCGGCGGATGGGATGCCTGGAACGTCACCGAGGATGCCGATCTCGGATTTAGGCTGATCCGGTTCGGCTACGACGTCGACGTGCTCGACTCGACCACCTACGAGGAGGCGCCGGGCCGCCCGCCGACCTGGGTGAGACAGCGTCGGCGCTGGACCAAGGGGTGGATGCAGGTGGCCCTGGTGCTCGCGCGCGACCGCTCGGCGCGCCGCGATCTGGGTCCGGGTCGCGCGGCCGTGGTCGCCCTGATGCTGGTCAACCTCGTGGTCGGGCCGCTGGCGACACCCCCGGTGCTCGCCCTCGCGGCCTGTCAGCTGCATCACCGCGGCTTTGACGTCGGGACGGCCCTGCTGGCGCTCGTCGTGCCGACCATCGCGATCGTCTCGAACCTATGGTGCGGCTGGGCCGGGATGCGGGCGCGCCGCCTCGAAGCGCTTGCGCCGTACCTGCCGCTGCTGCTGCCCTACCAGCTGCTGATCGCGTGTTCGGCCTGGGGCGGCCTCTGGGATCTCGTCCGGCGGCCCTATCACTGGCGCAAGACGCCGCACGGGGCCGAAGCCTTCAGTCGTTCATCGCCCGCAGCGCCGCGGCGGCGGCGAACGGCGCACCGGCCACGGACGCGAGGCTGAGCGCGGCCAGAACGAGGAACGGCGTCGAGAAGGGGATCGGGTTGCCGAGCCCCGCGGTAGAGGCCGAGACGCCGAAGATCAGGATCGGCACGCAGAGCGGCAGGATCAGCACGGCCATCAGCAAACCGCCCTTGCGCAGGCCGACCGTCAGCGCTGCTCCGATGGCTCCCAGCATGGTCAGGGCCGGCGTGCCCGCCGCGAGCGAGGCGGTGGTCTGCGCCAGCGCGCGAGGGCTCATGCCGAGCATCAGGCCGAAGACCGGCGTGAAGGCGACGAGGGGCAGGCCGGTGAGCAGCCAGTGCACGGCGCATTTCACCAGCACCACCGCCTCGGCCGGCGTGCGGCTCATCAGGAGCAGGTCGAGCGAGCCGTCGTCGCGATCGGCACCGAAGAGACGGTCGAGGCCCAGCAGGGTGGCGAGCAGCCCGGCGATCCACAGGATGGCGGGGCCGATCCGCGACAGGAGGTTCAAGTCCGGCCCGACGCCGAAAGGCACGAGCACGATCAGGATCAGGAAGAACACGACGCCCAGCGCCGCGCCGCCGCCGAGGCGGCGGCCGACGCGCAGGTCGCGCAGGAAGAGGGCGGCGATGGGGGATGCCATGGACCGATGTCGCTAGCCCGCGTCCCCGCCCGCCACAAGGGCGCCGCCGTTTGCACGCGCCGGGGAAAGGCGCGACAAGGCCTCCCTTCTCCTGCGGGATCCGCCCTTGCACGCGCCTTCGTTCCCGCCGTCGTTGCGCGACGGCCTCCATGACCTCTTCGCATGGCGGCGCGACGTGCGTGCGTTCCGGCGCGACCCGCTGCCGGACGGCCTGCTGGAGCGGCTGATCGCCGCCGCCTGCCTCTCGCCGTCCGTCGGCCTGAGCGAGCCCTGGCGCTTCGTCGCGGTGGACGATCCCGCGCGCCGCGCCGCGGTGCGCGACGATTTCGCCGCCGCCAACGCCGCCGCGCTCGCCACGCAGGACGATGCGCGCCGCGCCCATTACGCCCGGCTGAAGCTCGCCGGTCTCGATCAGGCGCCGGTGCAGCTCGCCGTCTTCGCCGACCCCGGCGACGAACAGGGCCACGGGCTCGGCCGCCACACCATGCCCGATTCCATCGGCTTCTCCGTCGCGATCGCGATCCACACGCTGTGGCTCGCCGCCCGCGTCGAAGGCGTCGGGCTCGGCTGGGTGTCGATCCTCCACCCCGAGGTGATCGCGCGGATCTGCGACGTCCCGGAGCCGTGGAGTCTCATCGGCTATCTCTGCCTCGGATATCCGACGTGCGACCAGATCGAGCCGGAGCTGCAGCGCGAGGGGTGGGAACGGCGCCGCGAGCCCGGCTGCCGCCTGCTGCGGCGATGACCGCGCTCGCGCCCGAGAAGGTGTGGGACTACCCGCGCCCGCCTCGCCTGGAGCGTGTGCCTCAGGCGCTCCGCATCGACTTCGCTGGCGCCACGATCGCCGAGACCGACGCGGCGTGGCGCGTGTTGGAGACGAGCCATCCGCCCGTCTACTACCTGCCACGGGCGGCCTTCGCCTGCGAGGTCCTGCCGCGACCGGGCCGCTCGTTCTGCGAATGGAAGGGCACGGCCTCGTACTGGTCGCTGCGAGCGGGCGATAGGCTGGCGCAGGATTGCGCCTGGAGCTACCCGGAACCGACGTCGGGCTTCGAGCCCATCTGCGACCACCTCGCCGTCTATCCCGCTGCGATGCAAGCCTGCTTCGTCGGCGCCGAGCAGGTGCGCCCGCAGCCCGGCGGCTTCTACGGCGGCTGGATCACCCGCAATCTCGTCGGTCCCTTCAAGGGCGCCCCGGGCACTGCGGGCTGGTGACGCGGCAAGCGCTGCGAGCTGAGCCGTGCAGGCGACATCGGGTGGTGAAGCATGGTAAGGCACAAGCTATGAGCGACGCCGCGCCGCCCGAACATTCGTCGCATCGGCTGCCGCATCCGCGCCGGCGCCCCACTGCGGAAGGGGCGCACGACAAATCCCTGCATCCCGGCGACGACGTCTTCTTCGCGGCGATCGAGCTGACCCGCATGCCGATCGTGCTCAGCGATCCGCGCCAGCCCGACAATCCGCTCGTCTTCGCCAACCAGGCTTTCCTGGCGATGACCGGTTACGACGCGGAGGAGATCATCGGCCGCAACTGCCGTTTCCTTCAGGGCGCCGGCACCGACATGGCGGTCATCGCCGAGGTGCGCGCCGCGATCGCCGAGCGACGCGACTTCGCGACCGAGATCCTGAACTATCGAAAAGACGGCTACGCCTTCTGGAACGCGCTGTTCGTGTCGCCGGTCTATGATGCGGCCGGCGAGCTCGTCTACTTCTTCGCCTCCCAGCTCGACGTCACGCGGCGACGCGAGGCGGAGGACAACCTGCGCCAGTCGCAGAAGATGGAGGCACTCGGCCAGCTCACCGGCGGCATCGCCCACGACTTCAACAACCTGCTGCAGGTCATGGTCGGCTATCTCGAATTGATCGACGCCGGCCTCTCGAAGCCGGAGATCGCCGTCGCCAAGCTCAAGCGCAACATCGGCAATGCGCGCGCGGCAGCGGACCGCGCCGCGGCGCTGACCCAGCAGCTGCTGTCGTTCTCGCGCAAGCAGCGGCTCGAGGGCCGGACCCTCAACCTGAACGACGTCGTGCGTTCCTCCCGCGACATCGGCGGCCGCACGCTCGGTGAAGACGTCGCCATCGAGCTGCGCCTCGCCGACGACCTCGCCAACTGCCGGCTCGACTCCGCGCAGATCGAGACGGCGCTGCTCAACATCATGATCAACGCTCGCGACGCGATGGCGGACCGGCCGAACAAGCGGCTCGTCATCGAGACCCGCAACATCGTCACCGAGAGGGGCGAGGTGTTCCGGGCCAAGAACCTGCCGGCCGGGCATTACGTCAGCGTCGAAGTCTCCGACACGGGCGCCGGCATCCCCACGGCGATCGTCGAGCGGGTCATGGACCCCTTCTTCACCACCAAGGAGGAAGGGCAAGGCACCGGGCTCGGGCTCTCCATGGTCTACGGCTTCGCCAAGCAGTCCGGCGGCGCCGCCTGGATCACCTCGGAGGAGGGGGTCGGCACCACGGTCTCGATGTACTTCCCGGCGTCCACGGAGCCTTTGCCCGGCCGTGCGCCCGACAAGGGCATCGCGCTCGACCGCCCCGGCGACGAGACCATCCTGGTGGTGGAGGACCGCCACGACGTGGCCGAGATGGCGCGCGCGATCCTCGGCGACCTCGGCTACACCGTGATCGTCGCCAACGACGGTCGCGCCGGGCTCGCCGCGTTGAGGGAACGATCGGACATCGCCCTTCTGTTCACCGACATCCTGCTGCCCGGCGGCATGACCGGCGTCGAGGTGGCGCGCGAGGCGCGGCGCCGCGACAGCCACCTGAAGGTGCTGCTCACCACCGGCTACGCCGAGGCGTCGATCGAGCGAACCGATGCGGGCGGTCGTGAATTCGACGTGCTGAACAAGCCCTACGGGCGGCTCGATCTCGCGCGGAAAGTCCGCGTGGTGCTCGACGGGCCGACGGGCGTCAGCTGAAAGAACGGTGATGGAGCGTCAGCCAGGAGTCGACGACAAGGACGTCGACGAGGACGGCCCCGACGAGTCCGAGCCCGAGGTCACGACCAACCAGCGCAAGGAGGCCGGCGTCGGCCCGACCCCGCCCTCCGCGGTGATGATCCACGAACTCATCCGCGAGGAAGGCGAAGAGGAGCTCGAGCGCTCGACCAAGGCCATCGCGTGGTCGGCTCTCGGGGCCGGCCTCTCGATGGGCTTCTCGTTCCTCACCATGGCCTTCATCAAGAGCGGCCTGCCCGAGGCACCCTGGTCGAAGCTCGTCACCGGCTTCGGCTACACGCTCGGCTTCCTCATCGTCGTGCTCGGCCGCCAGCAGCTCTTCACCGAGAGCACGCTGACGGCGGTGCTGCCGCTGCTCACCCGCCGCGACGCCAAGACCTTCTGGCAGACCGCGAGGCTGTGGGGCATCGTGCTTCTCTTCAACATCGTCGGCACCTTCGTCTTCGCCTGGCTGATCAGCCGCGAGGGCCTGTTCGACGGCGAGGTCGTGAAAGCGCTGCACACCCTGTCCGCGGAGGCGATCAAGGACGGGTTCGTGCCGATGATGATCAAGAGCATCCTCGCGGGATGGCTGATCGCGCTGATGGTGTGGCTCATCCCCGGCGCCGGGCAAGGACGGCTCTGGCTGATCGTGATCATCACCTACGTCGTGTCGATCGCGCATTTCTCGCACATCATCGCCGGCTCGGTGGAATCGGCCTACAACGTCTTCGACGGCTACATCACCGTCCCGCAGTACTTCACACGCTTCATGATCCCGACGCTGATCGGCAATTGCATCGGTGGCGTCTCGATGGTGGCGATCTTCAATCACGCGCCGGTCCGCGAGGAGTTGCCCGGCGATCAGAACAAGCCCTCCGCGTGATCCCGGCTCCCGTCGGCTCGGCCCCCTCGCGCGTCGTCGCGCTCGATGGAACGCCGGTGCGGGAAGGGCCGCACGCCGTCGCCGTGGAGGTGCCGGTGAGATTGTCGTTCGCCGACGTGCCGTTCGCGGTGATGATGCTGACGCCGGCCGATCTCGTCGACTTCGCCTACGGCTTCAGCCTGACCGAGGGCATCGTCGAGACCGCCGACCAGATCCGCTCGGTCGAGGTCGAGACGCTCGACGACGGGCTCGGGCTGCGCATCTCGCTGGCGGGCGAGCGCCTGCACAAGCACCTCGCCCGGCAGCGCGCGATGACGGGGCGCACCGGCTGCGGCGTCTGCGGGATCGACGACATCGAGGCGCTGCGCCGGGCGCGCGGCACGGCGGTCGCGGCTCCCTCGATCGCGGTGACGACGATCGCCCGCGCGCTGCGCGATCTCGACGAGCGGCAGGTGCTCAACCTCGAGACGCGCGCCGTGCACGGTGCCGCCTGGGCCGACGGCAGCGGGGCGATCCAGGCGGTGCGCGAGGACGTCGGCCGCCACAACGCCTTGGACAAGCTCATCGGCGCGATGCTGCGCGCCGGCACCGATCCCACCGACGGGTTCGCGCTCATCACCAGCCGCTGCTCCTTCGAGATGGTGGAGAAGGCCGCGACCTTCGGTGCGCGCACGCTGGTGGCGATCTCCGCGCCGACCTCCTTCGCCATCGAGCGCGCGCGCGCGCTCGACCTGACCCTGATCGCCATCGCGCGGCGCGATACGCTGACCGTATTCAACGGCGACGAGCGGGTCGTCTGACCGCTCGTCAGAAACGTTTGAGCGCCGAGGTGACGGCATAGCCGCGGAAGAGCGGCCGGGTTTCGGCGGCGAGACCGCAGGCCTGTGCCGCTTCGGAGACGGCCGCGGGCAGGTCGCGTCGCGGCACGACGTGGAACCGGGCGAGCCACGCGCCGAGTGCGGCATTGAAGAGTCCCGGTAGTCCTCGACCGTCGCCGAAGTCCACGACGTGCAGCGAGCCGCCCGGCGCGAGCTGGCCGGCGGCGTGGTGCAAGGCCTCGCGCCACGGCGGAATCATGGACAGCGCGTAGGAGATCACCACGCGGTCGAAGCTGGACCGCCCGAACAGCGCGCCGGGATCGAAGCGCGTCGCGTCGGCCTCGGCGAGGGTGATGCGCGGTGCCAAGCCGGCGCGGGCGACGGAGCGCTGCGCGATGGTGAGCATCGCGCTCGAGATGTCCAGGCCGTAGCAGCGCGCGTCGGGGTAGCGCTTCGCGATGGCCACGAGGTTGCGGCCGGTGCCGCAGGCGATCTCGAGCACGCTGCCGCCCGACGGCGGCCGCAGATCGGCGATGAGGCCGTCGCGGCCGAGCAGGTAGAACTTGCGCGTGGCGTCGTAGACGTGGCGCTGACGAGCGTAGATCGCGTCCATGAGTCGGCCGGCCTCGACCGACGCATCGCTCACGCGGCGCGCCGGTAGAGGTGGAAGCCGCCGTAGATCGAGGACCGGTCGCGGTCGCACCAGGCGCGGTTCTCGATCTCGTTCGTCGTCCAGGCGGCGAGCAGGCGCGGCGGCAGACGCCCGGGCAAGAGGCGCTCGTCGGCGGCGGTGCGGAAGATGACGCGGGCGCCGGGTGCGGCCGTGCGGCCGATCTCGGTCCACAGCGCGGCGAGATCGTCGTCGCTCATCCAGTCCTGGGCATCGAGCAGCACGAAGGCATCCACGCTCGCCGACGGCTGCGTCGCCAGGAAGCCGGTCATCGACTGCTGGTGATAGGCGACGCGATCGGCGCGGCGCCGTATCGCATCGAAATGCCGGCGCTGGAGATAGGGCGGCAGCGCCTCGTCCGAAGCAATGTCGTAGCGACGGCCGAAGCCCTGCCACGCGAAGTAGTTCTCGCTCACCGGGAAGTCGCAGGCCAAGCGCTCCAGCCGGTGGCGCAGCACGGCGCCGATACCGCCGGGACGATCCGCGGCCAGCTTGCGGTACTGCGCCGGCGGGATGCCGAGACCGAACAGCGAGGCCGGCTGGCGCGAGAGCCATCGGGCGAAACCCTTGTCGAAGATCGGCGCGACGCAGCGCTCGAACGCGTCACGCTGTTCCGCCAGCGTCGTCGCGCGCAGCACCGCTTCCGGCTCGCAACCGTAGAGCTTGCCGAGCCTGTGGCCGGCGCCGATGAACTTGCCCAACAGCCCATGGCGGTAGAAGCCGCGGGCGAAGACGCTGATGCGGCGCCGTCCCCAGGCACGCCGAGCGTTCCAGTAGCCGGCGCTGACGGCATCGAGCGCCGGACTGATATAGCGATCGTAGGCGGCGACGTTCTCCGCCGCGTTCGCCTCGCCGAAGAAGCGCAGGAAGCTCGCATGGTCGGGCAGCGTCTGCGCCGCACAAAGCTTGAGGCGGCCGAGCGCCACGTGCGCGCCGTTGAGATCGACCGCCGAGATATTCGCCGGACCGGCGGTGAGATAGGAGAGGACGTTGCAGCCGCCCGAGGCGATCGCCGCGACGTGGTCGCTAGGGCGCAAGGCCAGCGCCTCCATGTCGATCGCCGGGTCTTCCCAGATCTGCGGATAGACGAGGCCGCGGAAGGCCAGGGTGAACAGGCGTTCGAGGAGGCCGGCGCGCGACAGCGGGCGGGAACGGTGGACGGCGCCGTCGAGACCCTCGATGGTGGCGCGCCGCACCGCCTGCGTCGTCCGGGTCATGCTGCGAATCCGCCTTGTCGTCGTTGACTATCGGCGATAGCGACCGCGAATGACGGTGGAATGACGCGTAAAGCGCGGGGACCCGACCGCGCTCGGTCGGATCAATCGTCGTCGCAGACCCGCCGTTCGACGAAGCGGCTGACGCCGTAACCCTGATCCAGGGGTACCTGCTCGGTATGGCACGGCGAGTGCGGCGTGCGCTCACGGGCCATCAGGCGGCCGGCCGTCGGCATGGTGGCGATGACCGCGAAGGCGATCATGCCGAGCGCCGCGGCTCCGAAGAGGACGAAAGTCTTGTTCAGGCTCAACGTGTTCTCGCTCACCGCGCCATCCAGGATGATGCGCGGCCGCCCCGTCCGACCGCCCCGGAGAGATACGTGGGAGACGGCCATCCCCGATAGTGCTGTCTCGCCACAGCGCGTTTCAAAGCCGTGGCATTTGAGAGGCACGGTTAAGCGCGTGGTCACACAAACGAAAAGGGCCCGCACCTCCGGTGCGAGCCCCCAGTCGAATCGTCGAGAACCGAATTACTTGGACTTGGCGCCGTTATCGGTCGTCGTCTGCGAATTGGTCTCTCCGCCGGGAGCCGCGCCGACCGTGCCGCCGGACTGCTTCGCGGAATCACCCTGCTGCGCCTGCACCTGCTGCGGGTCCGTCGCGACCGCCGGAGCGGTCGGTGTGGACATGGCGCCGGTGGTGCCGGGCGACTTCGAGTTGTTCATCGGAGCCTTCGAACTATCGTCGGCGTAGGCCGCGGTGGCGGCGAGACCGAGCGCCGCGAACGCGATGATGGTCGTCTTCATGATGTTTCCTCCTTGCCGTTTTGTCTTGTCCGCGCAAACCGATCGTCCCGGCGTCCGTTCCCGCGTCGACGTGTCTCGGATTGCCGGCCGTTCGGATGGTTCGACGCCGCGTCCGGCCGAGGGCCTCTAGCTGGCTCGCACGTGGGCCCGCGCGAGGTCGCGAACCGCCAGCACCGTCGCTGGCGGGACATCGCGCTTGGGCACGATGAATCCCTGGAACGTGCCGATCAGCACGAACATGTGGTCGGCGGTCTCTTCGAAGCTCTTCACGAGCGCCCATGTGGCGCCGACGCTCAGGCTCGGCGTCTCGGCGCGAAAGCCTTGCGCATCGAAGGCGCATCGGCAGGGTTCGCTCAGCAGCGGATCGCGCGGATCCACACCCGGGCGGCGTTCGAGCCGCACACGGGCGGTCGCCTCGTAGACCCGGCCGCGGAGCGCCAGGATCGCGGCTGCCGCGAGCACCCCGACGATCCCCACGCCTCCCCCGGCTTGAAGGAACACGCGCAGCCGCCCGGTGGACTCCAGGGCGTCGTCGAGGTCGCAGCCGCTGCCGGCGAGCGCGCCCTTGGCGATCAACACGATCACGAAGGCGAGGACCGGCGTGACGATGCAGCCGGCGAAGGCGAAGCGGCCCAGGCGTCGCCGGAACGCCGGGGTGCGGGTCATGTGACGGTCGAAGGCGACATGATCCGCCAAGGTGACGATCACGTCGAAAGCGACGCCGCTCGCCTTGATCCAAGGTCCGTCCATGGCGAAACCTCCGCGAAACGCGATGCACGGCAAGCCGGAATTTCGGTAGTGCATCACTTTGAAAATAGCTCGGATTGACCCCCTCGCTAGCATCCGGGAACCTCGCCCGCATGCTGAAGCCCAACCCTACGTGCGCTTGGCCTATGCCGAGTTCGCCGGTTGCCGGATCGAGCGCTTGTTCGTGAAACGGCGCTTGTCTCAGGCTATCCGGTTCTCAGACTGGCGCGGCGGCAAGTTCAAGAAGCGCGCGATGGACATTCCCGAATCCGAGCTGTTGCGATCATAGATGCGCGCGAAGCACCTCCGAAGAAGCGGGGACCCTACAAGAAGAAGGAAGAGGCTGCGTAAGCTCTTGTTTGACAGCCGAATCAGTCACTTATATGTAAACAGTGAGCGCCGGCGGATCACTCCGCCGACGCTCTGCTTGTGTAGGACGGGCTATCCCGCTGCCGAATGCGCCTGGGCAAACCAGTACGCAGCCGGGGTGTGAGCAACTAGGTTGTTATGGCGGCTCCATCGTCATCACCTCCTTTCAGACTAGAGGAGAGGCCGGCGCGGGAACGCCGGCTTCTCTGTTTCTGAGATACCCTGCGGCGTCTCATTCTCGTCGCCCGCCTTAG
>CAZZWW010000052.1:0-5749 GCA_964657815.1 Vulcanimicrobiota bacterium
GCACCCATGCCGCATTTCGAGTGCGGTGCATTCGACCACTCTGCCACCTCTCCGGAGGGGCGCGGAGGCGGCGAGCCGCTCGGCGCGTGGTCGGGGGCACCTAACACGCGGGCACCGCTCGAACAAGCGCCGGAAAATTGACTTCGCCGCCGCCTTCGCCCATAAGCCCGCCGAGTTCGAGCGGCGCCGATCACGCGCCCGCCAGCGACCTGCGACCCTGATTTGCCCGGAACCGGCTGCCCGCTGAGCGTGGCGGCGATCCGCGTTGGAGACACCACCCGTGAAACGGACCTACCAGCCCTCCAAGATCGTCCGCAAACGGCGCCACGGATTCCGCGCCCGCATGGCGACCGTCGGCGGCCGCAAGGTCATCGCCGCCCGCCGCGCCCGCGGTCGCAAGCGGTTGTCCGCCTGAACGAGACGCTCCGGCGGCGATCGGCGCCGGCTAGGATGCGAGCCTGAAAGGGTGCGCGATGCGGGCTCACGACCGTCCCACCTCTCCGCCTGCTCGCTTGAAGCGCCGCGCCGAGTTCCTGCGCGTCGGTAAGGGCCGGCGCTGGCATGGAACGGCGATGACGATCCAGGCCGAGGCGCGAGCCCAGCACGACGGCGGGTCCGACAATGGCCCGCGCTTCGGCCTTACCCTCACCAAGAAGGTCGGCAACGCCGTCGTGCGCAATCGCGCCAAGCGCCGCTTGCGCGAGGCTGTACGGCTGGCACCGCCGGACCTTCCGGCCAGGCCCGGGCACGATTACGTGATCGTCGGCCGCCTCGAGGCGATCCGCCTGCCGTTCGAGGCCCTCGGCCGCGAACTCGCGCGCGGCCTCGTCTCCGTCCACGAACGCGGTCGACGACGCGACAAACCTCGGCTACCGCCCGGTTCTGACGACGTCGCGGCCAAGCACGCCCACATACCGGAGCGCTCCGCGCCCGAGAGGACCAGGCCCAAGCCATGAAGCCCGAGACCAACAACTACCTCTGGGCGATCGTGCTCTCGGTCATGGTGGTGTTCGCCTGGAACTACTTCGTCGCCAGGCCGCAATACGAGAAGCAGCGCCTCGTGCAGGCGGCGGCACACGGAAACCAACTGGGCGCGGACGGCAAGGCGGCCGGCACGCCCGGATCACTGCCGCCGCAGACGGTCAATGCGCCGCCCCAGGGCGGCATCGCGCCCGAGACACCGGCGGCGCGGCGCACCCGTCGTGACGTGATCGGCGAAAGCCATCGGGTGACGATCGACACGCCGGCGTTGCAGGGCTCGATCGCGCTGACCGGCGCCCTGCTCGACGACCTGTCTCTGAAGGACTACCGGGAGACACCCGACAAGAACAGCCCGCTGATCGTGCTGCTCTCGCCGCACGGCGCGTCGGCCGCGTATTTCATCGAGTCCGGCTTCACGGTCGCGGGCGATGGGGTCCCGGTGCCCGGCCCTGCTACGGTCTGGTCCAAGAGCGATGGCGACGTGCTGACGCCGTCGGCGCCGGTGACGCTCAAGTGGGACAACGGCAAAGGGCTTGTGTTCACGCGCAGTTACGCGGTCGACAAGGACTACATGTTCACCGTGACGCAGAGCGTCGCCAACAACGGCGTGGCGCCGGTGACGCTGAACCCCTACTCGCTGATCGTGCGCGAGGGCACCCCGACGACCTCCGGCTATTCGGTCTTGCATGAGGGCTTCATCGGCTATCTCGGCGACAAGGAGCAGGACCTCACCTATGCCGGCATCGAGAAGGAGCCGGGATCGAAGAGCAAGATCACCGGCACCGGCGGCTGGATCGGCTTCACCGACAAGTATTGGGCCACGGCGCTGATCCCCGACCAGGGCAAGACCTTCGACGGCGAATACGCCGAATTCGGCACCGGCCAGAAAACCTACCAGACCGCTACCGTCGACAATGCCGTGACCGTGCCGCCGGGCGGCCATGTCGACGTCAACTCGCGTGTCTTCGCGGGAGCCAAGGTGTCGAAGCTCCTCAATCAGTACGAGGCGCAGGGCATCAAGAAGTTCGACCTCATGATCGACTGGGGCTACCTCTGGTTCCTGACCCAGCCGATGGCGCGGCTGCTCGGCTACCTCAACCACCTGATCGGCAACATGGGCTTGTCGATCATCGCGCTGACCTTCCTGGTCAAGCTGGTGTTCTTCCCGTTGGCGAACCGCTCCTACCTGTCGATGGCCAAGATGAAGCAGGCGCAGCCTCAGCTCGCCGCGCTGAAGGAGCGCTTCCCCGACGACAAGATGCGCCAGCAGCAGGAAATGATGAAGCTCTACAAGGCCGAGAAGATCAATCCCGTCGCCGGCTGCCTGCCGATGGTGATCCAGATCCCGGTCTTCTTCGCGCTCTACAAGGTGCTGTTCGTCACCATCGAGATGCGTCAGGCGCCTTTCGTGCTGTGGATCCGCGACCTGTCGCAGCCCGACCCGACCAACATCTTCAACCTCTTCGGCGTGCTGCCCTACAACCCGACGACCCTGCCCCTGGTCGGGCACTTTCTCGCGATCGGCATCCTGCCGCTCATCATGGGCGTCTCGATGTTCGTGCAGATGAAGATGAATCCCGAGCCGACCGACCCCGTGCAGAAGACGATGTTCGCTTGGATGCCGGTGGTCTTCACCTTCATGCTCGGCTCGTTCCCCTGCGGCCTGGTGGTCTACTGGACCACGAACAACACGCTGACGATCATCCAGCAGTCGGTGATCATGAAGCGAGCCGGGGTGAAGCTCGAGCTGTTCGACAACCTTCGGGGCATGTTCCGGCGCAAGGCGACTGTTGGTAAGGCGAAGCCTGCGCAGGTTGCCGACAATCGTCCCGACAAGGAGAGCAAGGCACCGGCGGAATGAGCGAGGCTCCTTCGGCCGAGAGCGACGCCGCCGACCTCGCCGAGGTCGGACGCAAACTCTTCGCCGGCGAGTGCCAGTTCATCTGGGCCGGGGCCAAGGCCGACGAGCTGCCGCCGCTGGGCCCGGCGGAGATCGCCTTCGCGGGGCGCTCCAACGTCGGCAAGTCCTCGCTCCTCAACGCTCTCACCGGACGCAAGGCGCTGGCGCGGACCTCGCACACTCCGGGCCGGACGCAGCAGCTGAACTTCTTCGAAATCGGAACCGAGCCGATCCGGCTGCGTGTCATCGACATGCCGGGCTACGGCTACGCCGCTGTCTCAAAGGAGAAGATCGCCAACTGGACCGGCGTGATGCACGATTACCTTCGCGGGCGGCCGACGCTCGCCCGCGTGTTCGTGCTGGTCGACGGCCGCCACGGGATCAAGGCGATCGACCGCGAGATGTTCGACATCCTCGACAAGGCGGCCGTATCCTACCAGGTCGTCCTCACCAAGAAGGACGAGGTCAAGGTGTCGGCGCGCGATGCCGTGGCCACAGCGACGCTGGTCGAGCTGCGTAAGCAGGTCGCCGCCTATCCGGAGCTACTGTTCACCTCGTCCGAGACCGGAGAGGGGATCGCCGAGCTGCGCGCGGCCGTGGCCCTGCTGCTGCGGCAGCGCGGGGCTTGAACCTCTCTCACAGATAGCTGGAGCTCATCGCGGGCTCCGCTTCGAGCGTATGCGCCATGAACTCCAGCGCGAAGCGCACCCGCTCGCGCGAGGCCGGTCCGCCGAGGCAAACGCGGACGTGCTCGTCCGGCTCTCCCGCGACGACGAAGGCGTCGCTGGCCACGACGCCGATACCGGTGGCGCGCATGTGGCCGATGAAGGCCGAGCGCGTCCAAGGCCGGGGCAACGGCACCCAGAGATGGAACGAGAGCGGGTCGGCGCGGAACGAGCCGGCCGGCAGGATCGCCGTGGCGAGCTTCTGCCGTGCCGCGGTCTCCGTGCGGATGAAGCGCAGGATGGTGTCGGCGGTGCCGTCCTCGATCCAGCGGGTCGCCAGCGCCACGGTCAGCGGAGAGGCCATCACGTTCGACGCTCTGAGCGCCGCCGCGAACGGCCAGCCCGAGCGCGCGTCCGGCGCCACGACATAGGCGGCACGCAGCCCTGCGCCGATGCATTTGGCGAGGCCGGCGATGTGCCAGGTGAGGTCCGGCGCGATGCTGGCGATCGGATGCACGCCGCTGACCGGGATGAAGCCGTAGGCGTCGTCCTCGACGATCGGCAGACCGTGATGACGCGCCACCGCGACGATCGCCTCGCGCCGCCGCTCCGGAATGGTCAGAGTCGTCGGGTTCTGGAGCGTGGGGTTGAGATAGAGCGCCTTGGGGACGTGCAGGCGGCAGGCCTGGTCGAGCGCGTCGGGATCGATGCCGTCCTCGTCCATAGGCATGCCGACGAGCTCGAGCCCGAGCTGCGCGGCGATCGAGCGGACACCGGGATAGGTGATCGCCTCGCACAGCACGCACTCGCCGCTCCGCGCCAGCATCGACAGGATGCCGTGGATCGCCGGGTGCGCGCCGGGCGTCACGAAGACGCGCTCCTGCTTGGGCACGAGGGCGCGCCGCCCGAGCCAGGCCGAGGCCGCCTCCTTGTCGGCGCGGCTGCCGCCGAAGCCTTGGTAGCGCAGCAGCCCCACAAGGTCGCGAGCGACGTCGGCGAGCCCCTCGCGCATGCGAATTACGAGGTCGGTATCGGTCGGCTCCGGCGGCAGGTTCATCGAGAGGTCGACGATGTCGCCCTGCTCTCCCGCGCGTGCCGCGCGAGACGACGCTTTCGCGCCGCGGACAAAGGTGCCCTGGCCGACACGCGAATCGATGAGGCCGCGACGCTGCGCCTCGACATAGCCGCGGGCGACCGTGGTGAAGTCGATCGAGAGCCGCTTGGCCAGCTTGCGCTGCGGCGGAAGCCGGTCCCCGTCCGCCAACCGCCCGCTCTTCACGTCCTCGGCGATGATGTCGGCGATCGCGAGGTAGCGCGGTTTGACGCTTTGGGAAAGGTCAGGAATCCAATCGATCATGCGGCGCCTTTCGCGCAGCCTCTCTGCAAAAGCCAATCCACAAATTGACTGCATATTGTTGCATTCGATTGCGCTTGCCCTGGCTTCCGATTGGGATCGGGGGGGAAGCGGTCAGATCCGTGACCTAGGCCAGTTTTCAGGCGGAGCGCCTAGACTGCAGGCATTCTGCCCAAGAATGGTCAGCGCCTGATTGACGGCAAAATTGACCGTAAATAACCGCAGGGCGTTGGCGTGTGTGGATCCGCAATTGTTTGGCACATGCATTGCGTGAGAAGCGCATCCCACACGTCGTCGGGACCTTGCAAAGAAGGATTTGCCCATGCCCGCCGTTACGATGCCCGCCCACAAGAAGGGCGACTTCCTGGTCGACTACGAAGACAAGAAGTTCGAGGACGTCAAGGCTCAGCCGGGCGAGAAGGCCCTGATCACCTTCCACACTGTGGCGTTCGAAGGTTCCATCGGCCTCGTCAACCTGCTGCAGGCGACCCGCATCCTGCGCAAGGGCTTCGAGACCAGCGTTTTGCTCTACGGCCCAGGCGTCACCCTCGGCCTGCAGCGCGGTTTCCCGACGCTCGGCGACGAGGCTTTCCCCGGCCATCTCGCGATGAACAAGCAGGTCGAGAAGTTCATGTCGGAAGGCGGCAAGGTCTACGCCTGTCGCTTCGCACTCCAGGCGCTGTACGGCCACGGCGAGCCCTCGCTGATCCCCGGCATCACGCCGATCAGCCCGCTCGACGTGCTCGACCTCATCCTCCTGCACCGTCGCGCCAACGCCTTTATGCTCAACACCTGGACGCTGTAGGCGCAGTCGCATCCGACCGGCATCGCCCGAGGGTCTAGACCCGG
>CAZZWW010000052.1:5759-11869 GCA_964657815.1 Vulcanimicrobiota bacterium
GGAGACCAGCCATGGATAAGCGCATCGTCCGCGTCGCTGCCGCCCAGATCTCGCCGGTTCTCGACCGGCCCGGAGGTACGCTGGAGAAGGTCCTGCAGGCCATCGGCGAGGCTGCCGCGCGCGGCGTGGCCTTCGCCGTCTTTCCCGAGACGTTCCTGCCATACTACCCGTATTTTTCGTTTGTCGAGCCTCCGATCTCGCAAGGGCCGGCGCATCTGCGCCTTTACGACGAAGCGGTTGTGGTTCCCGGCCCGGTGACGCAGGCGCTGTCGGCCGCCGCCAAGCGTCATTCGATGGTGCTTGTGGTCGGCGTCAACGAGCGCGACGGCGGCTCGCTCTACAATGCGCAACTGATCTTCGATGCCGACGGCACGCTGGCACTCAAGCGCCGCAAGATCACGCCTACCTATCACGAGCGCATGATCTGGGGCCAGGGCGACGGCGCCGGGCTCAGGGTCGTCGACACGGCTGTCGGCCGCGTCGGCGCGCTGGCGTGCTGGGAACATTACAATCCGTTGGCCCGCTACGCGCTGATGGCGCAGGGCGAGGAGATCCATGCGGCGCAATTTCCCGGCTCGCTCGTCGGCCAGGTCTTCGCCGACCAGATGGAAGTCACGATCCGCCATCATGCGCTGGAGGCCGGCTGCTTCGTCGTCAACGCCACCGGTTGGCTCGACGACGACCAGATCGCCTCCATCTCCACCGACGAGAAGATGCAGAAGGGCCTGCGCGGCGGCAACTGCACCGCGATCGTCTCGCCCGAGGGCAAGCACCTCGTGCCGCCGATGAGCGAAGGCGAGGGCCTGCTGATCGCCGATTGCGACATGGCGCTGATCACCAAGCGCAAGCGCATGATGGATTCCGTCGGCCATTACGCACGTCCCGAGCTGCTGCAGCTCCACCACGACGTCCGCCCGACCTGCACCATGGTGCAGCACGGCGCGGAGAACGCGCTGGCGGCTCCCGCCTTCGTACCGCAACTTCCCGCGGCGCTTGCTGCCGCATCGACCCCGAAAGAGGATCATGGCAGAGCTCCCGACGGAACGGTTGATCAACGAGTTGCAGTCCTTCGGAGTGCGGCTGGCTGATAGCCGCGTCGGGGCGCAGAGCCGCCGCGGCGGCGCCGGCCCCTCCGACCACAAGGCCGTGACTATCGCAGGGCGCACCGTGATGGTGCCGGTCCACACTGCGGCGTCTCACGACTCGCCTTATGCGGCCTCGCGCCCCGACGCCGACGGCGTGTCGGCAATCGAGCGCGACGGCATCCCCGTAGGCCGAATGACGTTCCCCGAGCAGCCACGTTTCTATGCACTGCAAACCTTCGACGGCATCCCCTATTCGAAGATCGCGGTGCTGCACTCGAAGGACGTGCTGGCAACCACGGTGCTTCAGACCTGCATCCGCTATCAGAGTCGCATCAAGACGTGCCAGTTCTGCGCGATCGGCCAGTCTCTCGCGGCCGGCCGCACGATTGCGCACAAGACGCCGGAGCAACTTGCCGAGGTGGCCCGCGCCGCGGTGCTGCTCGACGGCGTCAAGCACATGGTCATGACCACCGGCACTCCCAACGCCACCGACCGCGGCGCCGCCGTACTGTGCGAGAGCGCCTTCGCGATCAGGGCTCGCGTCGACCTGCCGATCCAGGCGCAATGCGAACCTCCGGACCACGACCGCTGGTTCGAGCGCATGAAGGCTTCGGGCATCGACACGCTCGGCATGCACATCGAGGCGGTGACGCCGGCGGTGCGCGAGCACATCATGCCGGGCAAGGCCTCGGTGCCGCTCGAGCGCTACATGAAGGCCTTCGAGGCAGCCGTGCCGGTGTTCGGACGCGGCCAAGTCTCGACCTACATCCTCGCCGGGCTCGGCGACACCCCCGAGGCGATCCTCGAGATGGCATCGCAGCTCGTCGCCCGCGGTGTCTACCCGTTCGTGGTGCCTTTCGTGCCGATCTCGGGCACCCCGCTCGAGGATCACGCCACGCCCTCGCCGGCCTTCATGCATGCGATCCTCGAGCCGCTCGCGGCGATGCTGCGGGGCGCCGGCATGAGCAGCGGGCAGGCCAAGGCCGGCTGCGCCAAGTGCGGAGCCTGTTCGGCGCTCTCGACCTACGAGAAGGTCGGTGCCGGCGCCGCACCCGAGATCGCCACGAGGCCGGCACCACGTTTCGTGCCGACGCTGCCGGATCTCATCCTCGAAGGGGTCAGGACGTGATCGCCGAGGGCTTCGGCCCCTTCGCCGCCTGCCACTTCAGGCTCAAGTTCGCCACCGAGAGTTGGGAGCAGGACGGTGCGGTGAGGCTGCGGCGGCAGGTGTTCTGCGATGAGCAGCGTATTTTCCATGGACACGACCGCGACGCGGCCGACGACGAGGCGTTCCACCTCGTCGCGCTCTCGACGATGGCCGTGCTCGCCGACGAGGTCGTAGGCACGGTACGCATCCACCAAAGCGAACCTGGCGTGTGGTACGGCTCGCGGCTCGCGGTCGACCGGCGCTATCGTCGCGTCGGCGCGCTCGGCGCGGCGCTGATCAAGCTTGCCGTCTCCAGCGCCAATTCGTTCGGCTGCGTTCGTTTTTATGCCAACGTCCAGGCGCAGAACGAACTGATGTTTCGACGCCTGAACTGGAGCCGCGTGTCGGAGGTCGAGCTGCACGGGCAGCCGCACGTCTTCATGCAGGCCGACCTCGCTGCATACCCGCCACTCGCCAACGCGCCGGAGGGTTTTCACGCCGTCGCCAGGAAGGCCGCAGCGTGACGGGCGCGAGCCTCCGCCAGCTTGCCGATGCCGTGCTCGCCGGACGCGGTACCGCGCATAAAACCGACATCGTCGACGCCGTCGCGGCGCTTGGCGTCGACGCCTCCTCGGCAATTCGGGTCGGCGACGATTGCGCCGCCATTCCCGACGGCGACGGCTGGCTGTTGTTCGCGATCGAGGGCTTCGTCAACGATTTCGTCGAAGCCGATCCGCGCTTCGCCGGCTGGTGCGGCCTCATGGTCAACCTCAGCGACATCGCCGCGATGGGTGGACGCCCGCTCGCCGTCGTCGACGCGATCTGGGCAACGGATCGCGCGCAGGCCGAGCCGGTGCTCGCCGGCCTGCGCGCGGCTTCGCAAACCTATGGCGTGCCGGTCGTCGGTGGTCACACCAATCATCGTACTGCAGCGGGCTCGCTGGCCGTGGCCGTGCTCGGCCGTGCGAAGCGGCTGATCACCAGCTTCGATGCCAAGCCCGGCGACGTGCTCGTCGCCGCGGTCGATCTCCGGGGTGGCTTCCGCGGCCAGTCGCTGAACTGGGATGCCGCCAGCGGCGCGCCTGCCGAGCGCCTGCGCGGCGATCTTGCTCTGCTGCCGGATCTCGCCGAAGCTGGGCTCGTCGAAGCCGGCAAGGACATCAGCATGGCGGGGCTGGTCGGTACCGCGATGATGCTTTGCGAGGCCTCCGGGGTCGGTGCCCGCATCGAAGTCGATGCGATCCCGTGTCCCGCCGGCGTCGATCTTGCACGCTTCGTGCTTGCATTTCCGAGCTTCGGCTTCGTCCTCTCCGTCGCGCCCGACAAGGTCGGCGCCGCGCTGTCGCGCTTCGCCGCGCGAGACATCGCCTGCGCGGCGGTGGGCCGGGTCGATGGTTCGCGCAAGGTCCGGTTGTGGCGCGACGAGGACGAGATCGAGGTCTGGGACCTGTCGCGCCCGTTCATCGGCTGCGGACCTGCGCTCGCCGTTGCGACCGGAGGCCTCTGATGCCCGAGACGCTGTTCAGAGTGCGCTGGCCCGATGGCGGCGTCGAAACCTGCTACTCGCCCTCGACGGTCATTCGCGACTTCTACGAGGTCGGCCGCAGCTACACGCTGACCGAGTTCCTGTCGGCGTCCCGGCAGGGGCTGAATGCGGCCAGCGAGCGCGTGCGAATGCGGTACGGGTCGGGCTGCTCGCGCGCGATGGCGCAGCTCGCCGCTATCGAGAGACGCGCGAAGACTTTGGACGAGAGCGCGGCCGTGAAGGTCGAGGGCTTCGTAGGATGAGGATCTGAGCCATGGTGGACGAGATCACCGACACGAAAGTGAACATCGACGGCGTCGACACGCGCAGCGATGCCAAGCACTACAACGGGCACGTTCCAGTCGCGATCGTCGGCGGTGGGCAGGCCGGCCTGTCGACGAGCTGGCTGCTCAAGAAGCGCGGCATCGCACACGTGGTGCTCGAGAAGCATCGTATCGGCCACGCTTGGCGCGACGAGCGCTGGGACACGTTCTGCCTGGTGACGCCGAACTGGCAGTGCACCCTGCCGGACTATCCCTACCAGGGCCCCGAGCCCGACGGCTTCATGGTCAAGGACCAGATCGTCGAATACATCGAGGGCTTCGCCCGAATGGTGGATCCGCCGATTCACGAGGGCGTCACGGTGACTCGCGTGTCGCGCGACGCCGAAGGCATCTTCCACGTCGAGAGCACGATGGGCGACTGGAGCGCCGACAACGTCGTGATGGCGATCTCGGGCTACCACGTGCCGGCGGTGCCTCGCGTCGGCGAGCGGCTGCCGCTCGACCTCTATCAGATCCACTCGACCCACTATCGCAATCCGCAGCAGCTGCCCGAGGGTGCCACGCTCATCGTCGGCACCGGACAGTCCGGCTGCCAGCTCGCGGAGGATCTGCACCTCGCGGGACGCAAGGTGCACATCGCGGTCGGCGGTGCGCCGCGCTCGCCGCGCGCCTATCGCGGCAAGGACACGATCAAGTGGCTCGACGAGATGGGCTACTACAAGACGACCGTCGACACGCACCCGCTCGGCATCGAGGTGCGTAAGAAGGCCAACCATTACTTCACCGGACGCGACGGCGGCCACGAGATCGACCTGCGTCAATTCGCAGCCGAGGGCGTCAAGCTCTACGGCATGCTCGATACGATCGACGGCGACACGATCACCTTCCGTCCCGATCTCGCCCAGCACCTCGAGGAAGCCGACAAGGTCTACCTGCGCATTCGCAAGATGATCGACGACCACATCGCCAAGGCGGCCATCGCCGCGCCGCCGGCGGAGCCCTACGTGGCGCCCTGGAGCGTGACCGAGGAGCCAAAGAGCCTCAGCCTCAAGGGCGAGGGCATTACCTCGGTGATCTGGTCCACCGGGTTCCGCGCCGACTTCTCGATGGTCGACATCCCGGTCTTCGACGGCCGCGGCTACCCCGGCCATTATCGCGGTGCCATCACCACGGTGCCCGGCCTCTACTTCCTCGGCTTGGGCTGGCTGTGGACCTGGGGTTCGGGTCGCTTCTCCGGTGTCGCCGAGGACGCCGGCCACGTCGTCGACCAGATCGGCTTGCGCTTCTGGTCGGCCGACCTGTCGCGCAACCCGCAGCAGCGGGTGGCGTGAGAGCGGGAACGCCCCGCTGTCTCGCGCGATACTGAGTAGGCGACGGCGCTCTCGAGACCCGTTTCCTACGAGGACATCATGACGATCATCTATCCCGCAACCACCGCCATCTTCGCCGCCCTTCTCGCGATTGAGTTCGTCTTACTCTCCAGTTGGATCGTCATGGGTCGCGTCCAGAAGAACGCGCTGTCGGGCGACGCCGACGATGACGACTTCGCCAAGCGTATCCGCACTCAAGCCAACTTCGCCGAATACGTCCCCTTCGCCCTGCTGCTGATCGCCCTGCTCGAGGCGCGCGGCGGCTCGCACGGGCTGGTGCTCACGCTGCTCGTGGTCCTGCTGATCGCGCGGCTGATCCATCCCATCGGCATGTTCGCGCCAGTGAACTCGCCGCAGCAGTTCGGCTGCCGAGGGGGCGGCATCCTCGCGACCTTCGTCGTCACGCTGATCGCGGCCATCGCCCTGCTGGTGTGATCAAGCCACGCCATAGGTCCAGAAGAAGAAGATCGTCAGCACCACGCCGACCACGATCACGAAGGCGCGGATGAACCGCGTGGACACCCGCCGCGCCGTCGCCATGCCGACGACACCGCCGATGACGGCGCCGGTCCCCATCACGATCGTCGGCAGCCATTGCACGAGGCCGGCGACGACGAAGGTCAGCACCGCCGCCACGTTCATCAGCATCGCGAGCACGATCTTGAGACCGTTCATCGCCTTGAGGTTGCGCAGCCCGAA
>CAZZWW010000053.1:0-11674 GCA_964657815.1 Vulcanimicrobiota bacterium
GCATCGCCCCGAGCGCGTCAGGGTCGGGACCCGGCTCGGACAGCATCGGCACCTTTGCGGAACGGCGGGTCTTGAGGAGGTCCAGGGTCTCGTTCATCGGGATGTCGGGTGCTCGGGCTTTGCGTGGGGCGATGCCGCCGTAAGATCGGCAGCCGCCGGCGCGATGCAAGCGCGCGCGGGTCACGCGGGCCGCGACCTCGAGCCGTTCCAGCGAGGATCGTGACGCGCGAGCGCCATGATCTTCGTTATGATCCTCGATCAGACATGACCTCCGTCGACACCTCGGACGACCTCCTCGCCGCCGCGCCGCGCCAGGTCGCATCGCCCCGCCGTCGCGCCGTGCCATGGTCGCGCCGCGCGACGGCGACCACCATCGCCGCACTGCTCGCGATCGCCATCGTCTTCGCATCGCGCTGGCCGCTGGCAGGCGACGTGGTGCCCTGGGACTCGAAGAACCAGTTCTACGCGATGTTCCGCTGCCTCGGCGACGCGCTGCGCCACGGCACGCTGCCGCTGTGGAATCCCTATCAATACGCCGGCTATCCGGCCGTGGCCGATCCGCAGTCGCTGGTGTCGACCCCGACGATGCTGCTCTTCGCGCTCGTGGCCCCGAACGCCTCGATGCAGGGCTTCGACGCCATGGTGTTCAGCCATCTCGTCCTCGGCGCGCTGGGCATGCTCGGCCTGGCCCGGCGCTGGGGCTGGCACCCGGTCGCAGCCCTGCTGGCGGCGCTCGTCTTCGCCTTCGGCGGTGCGGCGGCCGGCCGTCTCCAGCACACCGGCATGATCATCTCCTACGGCTTCTTCCCGCCGGTGCTGTGGGCGCTGCAGGCGGCGCTCGACAGGCGGTCGATCGCGCTCGGGGTCGCGGCGGGCCTGCTGGCCGCGCTGATGGCGCTGGGGCGCGACCAGGTCGCGTTCCTGCTCTGCCTGGTGCTCGCCGGCGCCGTGCTGCGCGAGATCGTCCGCGAGGGCAATCCTCTCGCCGCGCTGCGCCGCCGCCTGCCGGTGCTGCTCGCCGCCGGCGTCACGGTGGTGGCGATCATGGTCGTGCCGATCCTGCTGACGATGCAGCTCCTCCACGGCTCGAACCGGCCCGGCATCTCCTATGGCGTCGCCCTGCAGGGCTCGCTCGATCCCGCCAACCTGGTGACCCTGTTCGCCCCGAACGTCTTCGGCTCGCTCGATTGGCCCTACGACTACTGGGGGCCGGGCACGACCACGATCTTCGGCGACAACTACACCGACCGCTCCACCAACTACCTCTTCGCCGGCACCCTGCCCCTCGTGCTCGTGCTGTGGCACGGGCTGGCCGGCGGTCGCCTCGCCGAGCGGGGCGTGCGCGCGCTCGCCCTGATGGGCGCCGCCGCGATCCTGTTCGCACTCGGACGCTTCACGCCGGTCTTCG
The DNA here is from genome assembly GCA_964657815.1 of Vulcanimicrobiota bacterium. GTDB lineage: Bacteria > Pseudomonadota > Alphaproteobacteria > Rhizobiales > Beijerinckiaceae > RH-AL1. The sequence goes on from CAZZWW010000053.1 coordinate 1,409, forward strand.
GCCTCGCCTTCGACCTGATCCCGGGCGTGTCGCTCTACCGCCGGCCGGCCGATGCCGCCTTCATCCTGAACATCGCGACGGCCTTTGCCTCGGGCTACCTGCTCCAGCGCTTCCTCGAAACCGGCCTGCCCCGGCTCGGTTGGACGCGCCTCGCCGCCGTGCTCCTCGTCGGCGCGCTGGTGCTTGGTTCCGGCCTGGCGCTGTCGTCGCAAACGGGTCATCTCGGCGGCGCCCTGCTCGCGCTGACGTCGGCCGCAGCGGCGGCGGCGCTGGCGGTGGCGCTCCTCGCCTGGGGTCGGGGGGCCTCGCGCCGGACGGTCGTGGCCGCCCTGCTCACCGCGCTCACCGCGGGTCAGCTCGCCTGGCGCAACGCCGACGCCGCGATCAACGCCGAGCCGTCGCGCAACTACTCGGCCTACGAGATCAACCCGTCCGAAGCCGCGGCGCTGGCGGCGCTACGGGCCGACATGGCCCCGCGCCTGGCCCGCGGCGAACGCCCGCGCATCGAGTTCCTCGGCCTCGACGGCTCCTGGCAGAACGCCGCGATGGTGCTGAAGCTCGAGGCGACCTCGGGCTACAACCCGCTGCGCATGAGCACCTACAGCCGCGCCGTCGGCGTGGGCGAGAACAGCAACGAGCCCGGCAAGCGCGCCTTCCCCGACACGTTCCGCGGCTACAACTCGCGCCTGGCGGCCCTGCTCGGCCTCGACTATCTCGTGCTCGACCGCCCGATCGCCGATCTGCCGCGCCAGGTGCCGCGCCCGCACGCCACCCTGCTCTACGCCGGCGACCACATCGACGTGTACCGGCTCGACAACCCCGTTGTGCCGCGCGCGGTCTTCGTCTCGGCTTGGCGCGTCGTCGACGGCGAAGCGGCGATCGGCTCCGGCGCGCTGCCGGATTTCCGGCTCGGGACCGAAGCGCTCGTCGACACCCGAGACGCCGCTCGCTTGCCGCTCGAAGCGGCCCAGCCGGAACGTCCCGCCGTCGCCGGCTCGGCGAGCATCACCTCGGCCGATGCGAACAGCGTGACCGCCGACGTCGACGCGCCGAGGGCCGGCCTCCTCGTCCTGCACGACCTCTACTATCCCGGCTGGGAGGCGCGGGTCGACGGCGCTCCGTCGCCGGTGCTGCGGGCGGACCTGCTGTTTCGCGGTGTCGCCGTGCCGGCCGGCCATCACACGGTCCAATTCCGCTTCCACCCCTTCTCCTTCGCCAACCTGGCCGCCGCGGCCGGTGGCCTGCTGCACGGGACCGGGGGATGACCGCCGCACGAACGCTCACAAGCCTGGCGACGCTCTGCGCGGCGACCCTCGCGGCCCCGGTCCTCCTGGCGCAGGAGACGCTGCCGGCGACCGGGGCGGTGCCCGCGCCCGGCGCGGCGGCGACCCCTTTGGTGACGATCCCCAAGACCGACGCGCCTCAGCCAGAGAAGAAGCGCGGCCAGCTCGTGCTTTCCGCGCTGCTGACCCCGCGCGACACCCAGCCCCTGAGCGGCAAGGTGCCGATCCACTGGCGCGTCTTCGCCGAAAGCCTGGACGCCGGGGGCAAGCACATGCTCGTCGCGCAATCCAACGAAGCCGCGCCGACGCTCAGCGTGCCCGAGGGCACCTACATCGTGCACGCCGCGCTCGACCTGGCCTCCGCGATGCGGCGGGTGACGGTGACCGCCAACGCGTCGAGCGAACGCCTCGTGCTCAACGCCGGGGCGATGCGCATCGTCGGCATGCTCGGCGACAAGCCGATCAACCCGGCCAAGCTGTCGATCTCGATCTTCGTGCCCGAGGCTGGCAATTCCGAAGCCAAGCTGGTGCTGGCCGGCGCCAAGGCCGGCGATCTCGTCGCGCTGCCCGAGGGCAATTATCACGTGGTCTCGACGCTCCTCGACACCGCCGGCTATTCCGGCGCACAGACATCCGGCGTCGGCAACAAGACCAACTCGGTGGTCGCCGCCGACCTGAAGGTGCAGGCCGGCAAGCTCACCGACGCGACGCTCCGGCACCGGTCCGCCGTGATGACGCTGAAGCTCGTCAACGATGCCGGCGGCGAGGCCCTGGCCAACACCGCCTTCACCATCCTGACGCCCGGCGGCGACGTCATCCGCGAGCTGATCGGGGCGTTCCCCTCGCTGGTGCTGGCCGAGGGCGAATACGTCGCCATCGCCCGCCACGACGCCAAGACGTTCCAGACCACCTTCAAGGTGTCCTCGACGCTCGACCGCGACGTCGAGGTGCTGGCGAAGTAGCCGCGCCGATCGTCCTCCGCGAAGCGGGGAGGATCTACCCGATGATCTTGTCGACCGTGATCGGCAGCTCGCGGACGCGCTTGCCGGTGGCGTGGAAGATGGCGTTGCCGATCGCCGCCGCGGTGCCGACGGTGCCGATCTCGCCCAGCCCCTTGACGCCGATCGGGTTGACCAGCTTGTCCTCCTCCTCGACGAAGATCACGTCCAGCTCGTGGATGTCCGCGTGCACCGGCACGTGGTACTCGCCGAGGTTGCGGTTCATGATGCGGCCGAGCTTGTGGTCGATCATGGTCTCTTCCTCCAGCGCCATGCCGATGCCGAAGGTCAGGCCGCCGATGATCTGGCTGCGCGCCGTCTTCGGGTTGAGGATCTTGCCCGCCGCGATCGCCGCCACGATGCGGGTGAGCCGCACGATGCCGAGGTCCTCGTCGACCTTGACCTCGGCGAACACGGCGGAATGCGTGTAGCGCGAGTATGTCTTCTGGCTCTCCTCGTCCGGCTTGAACATGCCGATCTCTTCGATCCGGTCGACGCCGCCGGCCTTCATGGCGTCGGCGATCGTGACGAAGCGGGAGGCATCCGCCTTCGAGACGATGCGGCCTTCGCGGAAGTCGACCTGCGCCACCGCCAGGTTGGCCAGAGGCGAGCCGTCCATCTTGCGGGCGAAGCCCACCAGCGTCTCCGCGACCTGCGCGCAGGCGATCGTGACGGCCGAGCCGGACGACGCCGCCGTCCACGAGCCGCCGGCCGGCGGCGCCTCGGGCAGCGCGGAATCGCCGAGCACCACCGTCACGTCCTTCAACGGCACGCCGAGCGCATCCGACGCGATCTGCTGCAGGATCGTGTAGGTGCCGGTGCCGATGTCCGAGGTGGCGTTGCCGACCTCGAGCGTGCCGGCGGCGGTCAGGATCGCGCGCGCGGCGGTGGGTTGCCCGAAGGCTTCCCAGATGCCGGTCGCCATGCCCCAGCCGACGAGCGCGTTGCCGTCGCGCATCGAGCGCGGCTCGGGCGAGCGCCTCGACCAGCCGAACGTCGCCGAGGCCTGCGCGTAGGCGGCGCGCAGCTCCTTGGAGGTGTAGCCCCTGCCCTCGTTGGCGTCGCGATCGGCGTAGTTGATCAGCCGCAGCTGCAAGGGATCGATCTTCGCCTCGTAGGCCAATTCGTCCATCGCCGTCTCCAGCCCGTAGACGCCGAGCACCGCGCCCGGCGCGCGCATGTCCTGCGGCGTCGCCAGGTCGGTCTTGGCGAGCTTGTAGGTGACCGAGGCGTTGGCGCAGTCGTAGAGCGTGCCGGAGAAGTTGACGAAAGGCTCCTGGAAATCCTCGTAGGTCGAGGTGTTGGCCACCGCGTCCTGGATCACCGCCTGGAGCTTGCCGTCCGCGTCGCAGGCCAGCGCCACCGTCTGGATCGAGCCAGGGCGGTAGCCGAAGGAATACATCTGCTCGCGGTTGAGCACGAGCCGCACGGCGCGCTTCAGCTCCAGCGCCGCCATGGTGGCGAGGAACACCTGGTAGATCGGGCGCAGGCCGCACCCGAAGCCGCCGCCCATGAACGGCGAGAGCACCTCCACCTTCTCCTTGGGCAGGCCGAACACCTGGCAGAGATAGCCCTGCGTGTTGGCCACGCCTTGCGTCTTCTCGTAGACCTTGATCCCGCCGGCCTCGGTCGGGAACGCGGTGGCGGCGTGCAGCTCCATCGGATTGTGGTGCTCGATGGCGGTGCCGTAGGTCGCGCGGACCTTGTGCGGCGCGGCGTCGAAGGCGAGCCTGGCGTGGCCGCGCGGATCGGGCGCGGGCGGGATGCCCTCGCGCTTCTCCGGCGGATCGTAGGCCTCGCCGCGCACGGCCGCGAGGTCGGTCTTGGGCGCGCCGGCGCGCTCGTAGGCGACCTCGACCAGGGTGGCGGCGTAGCGCGCCGTCTCGAACGTGTCGGCGACCACCATCGCCACGGGCTGGCCCGAGAAACGCACCCTGTCGTCGCCGAGCGGGTGCAGCGGGATGCCCGGAGGCGCCACGGCGTCCTGCCACTTCTCGTCCTCGGCGGCACCCTTCAGGCTGTTCTCGTGCGTGTAGACTTCGACGACGCCGGGCACCGCCCTGGCCGCCGCGGTGTCGATGCCGGTGACGCGTCCGGTGGCGATGGCGGCGGAGACGACGTAGCCGTGCAGGAGGCCGGCCTCGCCGAACTCCGCGGCGTATTTCGCGGCGCCGGTGACCTTCAGCGGGCCGTCGTAGCGGCGCACGCCGGCGCCGACGTTGCGGACTGGTGCGTTCATGCGTGCAAATTCCTCAAACGATCGTCTTGTCGGCGACGGGCTGCGGCGTGCCGTCGGCGGCCTGTTTCAGCGCGCGAACGATGGCGCGGCGCGCCAGCGGGATCTTGAAGGCGTTCTGCGACTGCGGCACCGCGCCTTCGAGCAGCGCGTCGGCCACCTTGCCGAAGGCCTCCGGGCTCGGCGCGGCGCCTTCGAGCAGCGCCTCGGCCTCCGGCAGGCGCCAAGGCTTGTGGGCGACGCCGCCGAGCGCGATCCGCGCCGCGGCGATGGTGCCGCCCTCCATCCTGAGCGCGGCCGCCACCGACACCAGGGCGAAGGCGTAGGAGGCGCGGTCGCGCAGCTTCAGGTAGGTGTAGTGGGTGGCGAAATCCTCGTCGGGCAGATCGACGGAGGTGATCAGCTCGTCGCCCCCGAGGGTGGTGTCGATCTCCGGCGTGTCGCCGGGCAGACGGTGGAAGTCGAGGATCGGGATCGCGCGCTCGCCGGACGGGCCGCGCACGTTCACCACCGCGCCGAGCGCCGCCATGGCGACGTTCATGTCGGACGGGTTGGTGGCGATGCACTGGTCGCTGGTGCCGAGGATCGCGTGGATACGGTTGACGCCGCCGACCGCCGGGCAGCCGCTGCCGGGCTGTCGCTTGTTGCAGGGCGTGTCGACGTCGTAGAAGTAGTAGCAGCGCGTGCGCTGCAGCAGGTTGCCGCCCGTGGTCGCGGCGTTGCGCAGCTGCGGCGAGGCGCCGGAGAGGATGGTGTCGCGCAAAAGCGGATAGCGCCGGCCGATCCGTTCGTCGTAGGCGCAGGTCGAATTGGTGACGAGCGCGCCGATCCGCAGGCCGCCTCCCGGCGCGTCCGCGATCTCGCGCAGCGCCAGCCTGTTGATGTCGACCAGCCGCGCGGGCCGCTCGACGTTGGACTTCATCAGGTCGACGAGGTTGGTGCCGCCGGCGATGAACTTGACGCCGGCGCCGCTTTTCTCGCGGACGGCGGCCTCGGCATCGGCGGCGCGGGTGAAGCTGTAGCGGTTCATCAGGCCGCTACCTTCGCGGTCCGCTCGGACGTCTCGGCCCCCTCGCCGAGCACCTGCTCGATGGCGGCCAGGATGTTCGGGTAGGCGCCGCAGCGGCACAGGTTGCCGCTCATCAGCTCGCGGATCTCGTCGGGCGTCCGGGCGTGGCCTTCCGCGATCATGCCCACGGCCGAGCAGATCTGGCCCGGCGTGCAGTAGCCGCACTGGAAGGCGTCGTGCTCGATGAAGGCCTCCTGCATCGGGTGGAGCGCGTCCACCGTGCCGAGGCCCTCGATCGTGGTGACGGCCTTGCCCTCCTGCAGGACCGCGAGCGCGAGGCACGCGTTGATGCGCGTGCCGTCGACGAGCACGGTGCAGGCGCCGCATTGGCCGTGGTCGCAGCCCTTCTTGGTGCCGGTGAGGTGCAGCTGCTCGCGCAACGCATCGAGCAGCGAGGTCCAGGGCTCGACGTCGAGATGGACCGGTCGGCCGTTGATATGAAGATCGATGCCGATCGCGAAGCTGCGATCGGGCGCGGTCACGGTCGTCATAGATCTCTCCGTGAGATGAGCGTTTGCAGCGCGGGCTCGCAGAACGAGGCGGCCACCGAGCATGTCTCGGCCGCCGCAGCGCTCCCGCCTAACGGCGACGGCACTCGCGTGTTCCTTGGCATCGTTCCAGAGAACGGGACCGGATCGAGGGTCTGTATGGCGCCGAGGGCACAGCCCGCGGCTTTGTCGTGAACGCGGCTGTGCGAGGGTGCGGGAAGCGGCTAGACTGGCGACCGAACAGCCCGCGTTCCGCCCGCGGCCGCCGGAGTTTCCATGCGCCACGTCGCCGTCTTCGCCTTCGCCGCCGCCTCGGGTCTCGGCCTGTCGTTCGCGGCCGGCGGCGCCCGAGCCGAGTATTTCTGCTCGCCCGGCTTCGAACCGAGCTACGGCGGCACCTGCGTCGCCGTGCCGGCCCGCGCCGAGATCGAGCTCTTCGTCGATCAGCCGCTGCTCGGCGGCGAGGAGACGGTCGTCCGCCACTATCGCCACCGCCGCCACGGCCTCCGCGAACGCTACTGAACGCCCACGCCGGGCGAGGCCAGCCGATGTCCGCCGCCGCCTCGACGCACCGCTACCGCCGCATCGCGTTCCTGTCGTCCGGCACCCCCGAGGCCGACCGCCTGCGCGACCAGTTCGCCGGCACCTACGGCAACGCGCCGGAGAACGAGGCCGACGTCGTGGTGGCGCTCGGCGGCGACGGGCTCATGCTGCAGACGCTGCACCGGTTCATGGAAGCGCGCACCCCGATCTTCGGCATGAACCGCGGCCACGTCGGCTTCCTCATGAACGAGACCGGCGACCGCGACCTGCTGGCGCGGCTCGACGAGGCGCAGCCCTCGATCATCCATCCGCTGGTGATGCGCGCGACCTCGGCCTCCGGCGAAGTGTCGGAGGGGCGCGCGATCAACGAGGTGTTCCTGTCGCGGCAGACCTACCAGGCGGCCAAGCTGCGCATCACCATCGACGGCAACGAGCGCCTCTCCGAACTCGTCGCCGACGGCGTCATGGTGGCGACCCCGGCCGGCTCCACCGCCTACAACCTCTCCGTCGGCGGCCCGATCCTGCCGCTCAACACCTCGCTGATGGCGCTGACGCCGATCTCGGCCTTCCGCCCGCGGCGCTGGCGCGGCGCCCTGCTGCGCGACACGGCCAAGGTCGCGATCGAGGTGCTCGACGGCGCCAAGCGGCCGGTCTCGGCGGTGGCCGACCATTTCGAGGTGCGCAACGTCTGCCACGTCGAGATCGAGATGGACCTCGACACCGGGCTGGTGCTGCTCCACGACCCCGGCCATTCGCTGGACGAGCGCATCCTGCGCGAGCAGTTCGACTATTGAACGGAGAGCCGGACGGCGTGGCGGACAAGACCGACATCATCGCGCGAGAAACCTTGTACAAGGGCTTCGGAACGTTCGAGAAAATCGTGTTTCGCCGGCGCAGGCGCGACGGCGCCGTGGCCGAGCTGACGCGCGAGATCCTCGACACCGGCGACGGCGTCGTCATCCTGCCCTACGACACCACGCGCGGCACGATCATCCTCATCCGCCAGTTCCGCGGCGTCGCCTTTCTCCAGGAAGGCCGCGAGTCGATCGTCGAGGCCTGCGCCGGCAAGCTCGAAGGCGCCGACCCGCTGACACGCATCCGCAAGGAGACCGAGGAGGAGACCGGCATCCGGCTCACGAGCGACCCGCGTCGGCTCTTCGACGGCTATTCCTCGCCCGGCAGCTTCTCCGAGCGCCTGACCTATTTCGTGGCGCCCTACGCGGCGGCGGACCGCGTCTCGGCCGGCGGCGGGCTCGCCGCCGAGGGCGAGGACATCGAGGTGCTGGAGACGACGCTCGACGACGCGCTGGCGATGGTCGCGGCCGGCGAGATCGTCGATTCCAAGACGCTGGTGTTGCTCTACTGGGCCAAGGCCACGGGGTTGATGGCGTGATGCCAAAACGTCGCAGCCACAACGCGATCGGACAAGCTTTCCCTCTGTAATCGTGCACGCGCCGCTACCTCGGGCTGGCGCTCAAGCCCCACGGCGTGACGCAGGGTGACGCAGGAAACGGTGACGCCTCGGGAGACGACGATCCCGCATTATGCCGGAGATGCGTCATGCTGCGTCACGGACTACCTTTCTCCCGATGTTTGCGAAGGTCCTGGATAACGGAGCCAAGCGTCACGGATCGCCGACGCAGAGATGCCGATCCAGGCGTAATCAGCATGCTCCACATCGTGGCAACGCGGCCGACGACCCTCGCTTCCGACAAGTGGCTTGCCGAAACGGACCAGCGACATTCGCCCGTTCACCTCATCTTGACCGAGCGTGCGGTCGATCGATACGAAACGTATTGCATCGTCGTCCGTCTTCGAAGTGGCGAGCTGGTCGTTCGCTCCGTGCCCAGACGAGAGGAACCACGCCCATGGCTGGATTCGAACAAGAACTTGCAACTTACGGCAGGGAACTCGCGAAACTGCGCCTCGAAACAGGCAAGTTCGCTCTGATCAAGGGCGAACATGTAATCGGTACGTTCGACTCGTATGCAGACGCTCTCAAGAGCGGCTATGAGCACTTCAAACTCGATCCATTTCTGGTGAAGAAGATCGAAGCCGTCGAGCGTGTGCTGCATTTCACAAGGTATGTCGAACCAGCATGCCCGTAATCCAGCTGTTCAACAATCCGGAAGGTCCAATCCTCTTCGTCGCGATCGACATCAGTGCTCCACGACGCGCTGCGCTTGTGGCTGCCGGGCTGCCGGGCTGCCTCAACCGACGGCGGTTGTAGCAAAGATGCTCGTCGATACCGGTGCCAGCGGCACCGGTATCGATCCGACATGCTTGCAGCCCCTGGGTTTGGTCGCAACCGGCAATACGCTCGTTCAGACGCCGACTACGGGTACCGGATATGCCATGTGCCCGACCTACGACGTATCGCTTTATCTACCTGCACCGGCAGGCCCACCGAAGATCATCGAAGCTTTGCTGATCACCGAAGCTGTTCTGAAGCCCCAAGGGCATCGACGGCCTACTCGGCCGCGACGTGCTTGACGATTGCGTGTTGGTCTATGGTTCCCCAAAGGGCGGCTTCACACTTTCGTTCTAGGTAGGGCGCCGCTCAAACCTCAAGACCCCCTACCCCATCACGATCCGCGGCGCCTGGCGCTGGCGGGTGCCCTCCAGCCCGGCCCTGACCTTGTCGGCGATGGCGCGGTAGGCGCGGCCGGCGTCGCTGTCGGGCGCCACGGCGGCGGTGGGGCGGCCGCTGTCGGCCTGTTCGCGGATCTGCAGCTGCAGCGGAATCTCGCCGAGGAACGGCACGCCGAGGCGCTCGGCCTCGATGCGGGCGCCGCCGTGGGCGAAGATCTCGGAGCGGCCGCCGCAATGCGGGCAGGAAAAGTAGCTCATGTTCTCGACCACGCCGAGGATCGGCACGCTGGTCTTCTCGAACATCGAGACGCCGCGCCGGGCGTCGATCAGGGCGAGGTCCTGCGGGGTCGAGACGATGATCGCGCCGGCGAGCGGCACGTCCTGCGCCATGGTCAGCTGCGCCTCGCCGGTGCCGGGCGGCATGTCGACGATGAGGCAGTCGAGCTCGCCCCAGTCGACCTCGCGCAGCAGCTGCTTCAGCGCCGAGGAGACCATCGGGCCGCGCCAGATCATGGCTTCGCGCTCGGCGACGAGGAAGCCGATCGACATGGCCTTGATGCCGAAGGCGTAGAGCGGCTTCAGCCGCTTGCCGTCGACCTCCGGCTTCATGTCGAGGCCGAGCAGGCGCGGCAGCGAGGGGCCGTAGACGTCGGCGTCGAGGATGCCGATCTTCCAGCCGCCGGCGGCGAGCGACAGGGCGAGGTTGACCGCCGTGGTCGACTTGCCGACGCCGCCCTTGCCCGAGGCCACGGCGACGATGCGGGCGATGCCGGGCACGGCGATGGACTGCGGCGGCGCCGGCGAACGCGGGGCGTGCGTGGGGTTGTGCGGGGTCGCGGCCTTCATCGGCGCGGCCGAGGGCGCGCCGGGCGCCTTCTCCGACGTGAGGCTCACGAGAGCGCTGGTCACGCCCGGCACCGCCTTCACCGCCGCCTCGGCCTCGGAGCGCATGAACTCCATCGCCTCGGCCAGGCGCGGGTTGGTTGTCAGAGCAAGGAAGACCTTGCCCTCGCGGATCGTCAGTCCGGAGATGCCGTTGGAGCGCGAGATCGCGCTG
>CAZZWW010000054.1:0-11646 GCA_964657815.1 Vulcanimicrobiota bacterium
CCGATGAAGACGATGCCCTCGCCCGCGAGTCGCTCGGCGAAGCCGGCGTTCTCCGACAGGAAGCCGTAACCCGGGTGCACCGCCTGCGCGCCGGTCGCGTGGCAAGCGGCGATCACGGCGTCGATGTCGAGGTAGCTCCGCGCCGCCGGTGCTGGGCCGAGCCACACCGCCTCGTCCGCGTCGAGCACGGGGCGGGTTAACCGGTCGGCCTCGGAATAGACGGCGACGGAGCGGATGCCCATGCGTCGGGAGGTGCGCACCACCCGCGCGGCAATCTCGCCGCGGTTGGCGATCAGGACTTTTTCGAACATGGCTAGCCGCGGATCGTGACGCGGATCGGCGTCGGGTCGAAGCCGTTGCAGGGATTGTTGACCTGCGGACAGTTAGAGATCGCGCAGATCACGTCCATTGCCGCCCGCAGCTCGACGTGATCACCCGGCTTGGAGACGCCGTCGACCACAGTGATCGCGCCGGACGGCTCGATCGGCACGTTCATGAAGAAGTTGATGTTGGGAACGATGTCGCGCTTGGTCAGTCCGTAGTGCGCCATAATCAGCGCGAAATTCTCGCGGCAGGCGTGCTGGTACTTCGTGTCATAGCCGAAGCGCACCATGTTGGACTCGCACGAGCATGCCCCGGCGCAGGTGTCGTGCAGACCACAACTGTCGCTGGTGACCTCCAGCATAACGTTGCCGCGGTTGGAAATTATCTTGGTGCCGGTCGAGATGTAGGCCGAGCCCTGCTCGCGCATCGTGTCCTGCGCGGAGTAGCGCTCGCCGGTGTCGGCGGCGGCGTAGAACAACGTGTCGACTGCCTGGCAGCCGCCGCTGTCCTCGAGGCGCAGCGTCTGCCCAGCCCGCACCAGGCCTGACCAGGGCCGCGTCGCCGGCACGATCTCGTCGAGGATGATGGTGTCGCTCATAGTCATCATCGTCTCTCAGAGCGCCAGGGCGGCATTATTCTCGAAGCCGCGGCGAGCCTCTTCGGTGGCAGTGCGGCAGAGATCGTCGGCCGGGATCGCCGGCCCGCGAAAGCGGATCGCCTCGACAGCGGGCGGCGCGTAATCCGGAGCAGGATCGAGAGGGTGCGGGCAGTTGGAAAGCGCGACGTGAAGGTCCATCTCGGCGCGAAGGTCGACGAAGTCGCCGCCGGTGCGACGCTCCTCATGCCAAAGAAAGCGTCCCCCGCCATCGACGCGCACGGGCGCAAAGAAGCTGAGGCAAGGCGGCACGTCGCGCTCGCCGAGGCCGAGCTTCTGGGCGGCAAGCACGAAGTTGTCGCGCGTGTTGCGCTGCGCGCCGCCGTAGCGCCTCGAGTTGGAGCGCGGCGTCGACCCGCCTGTGAGGGCGTCATGGCAGGCGCAGCTGTCCTCGACGATCGACAGCATGACCCGACCCATGTCGGAAAAGACCACGCGGCCCTTCTCCAATGCCGAGGTCCACTGCACCTTCACGGTGTCGGCGAAGTTCACCCGCTCGGACGGGTCGTCGGCGCGCCAAGCGATCAAGGAGACGCAGGAGGGTCGCTCGCCGGTCTGCAGCCGCAGCACCTCGCCGCTCCGCATTGCCGTGGTCCAGTACCAGCCGCCGGGGATCATCTCGCGATGGATTAAAGCCGCCTCCTTGATGGGCGCCGCCGGGCGTGCACTGGGCGGCGGCAAGGTTTTGGGCGCCCAGCCTCCCGCCTTCAGCTCCTCGTAGCGGGCCCGGTAGGCGGCAATAGTTTCATCCTTGGTTGGCATGTCGGTCCTCGCGCGGGGGCGTCCCGGTCTCTGCGATCCATGCGGGCGGGCCGTCCCGACCACGGCGTCGACGTCTCAGAACAGGTGGCTGTAGCGCTCGATCTCCCATCGCGAGATCGTCCCGTGGTACTCGTTCCACTCGGTGGTCTTGTAGCGGACGAACTCGTCGCGCAGCGCCGTGCCCAGCGTCGCCTCCATTAAGGGATCGGCGGCGAAGGCCTCGACCGCCTCGAGCAGGGTCTGCGGCAGGAACTCTATGCCACGCGCGGCGCGCTGCGCCTCGGTGAGGTTGTAGAGGTTGTCCTCGTTGGGTGCGCCGGGATCAATCCTCTCGCGCACACCTTCTAGCCCGGCAGCGAGCACCAGGGTGGCGGCAAGATACGGGTTCACCGCACCGTCGGCGTTGCGCGACTCGCAGCGGCCGCCGCCCATCGGAACGCGCACGGAATTGGTGCGGTTGTTGGAGCCGTAGGAATTGAACACCGGCGCCCAGGAGAACGTCGCCATTGCGCCCTGGCGCACCAAGCGCTTGTACGAGTTGATCGTCGGTGCGAGAGCGGCGCAGAGCGCGCGCCCGTGGCGCAGCACGCCGCCAATGAAATGGTAGCCGGTCTCGGTGAGCCCGAGCCCGCGCGGGTCGTTGGCGGGCTGGCAAGCGAAAGCGTTGCCGCCGCGCTCCAGGCTGCGCAGCGACATGTTGAAATGCGCGCCATTGCCGGTGCGATCGGCGAAGGGCTTGGGCATCATCGTCGCCATCAGGCCTTCGTCCTGAGCAAAGCGCTTGGCCATCATGCGAAAGAAGGTGAGCCGATCGCAGGTGGTAAGAGCGTCGGCATAGGCGAAATCGAATTCGAATTGGCCGCAGGCGTCCTCGTGATCGAACGAGTAGAGGTCCCAACCAAGTGCGTCGATCGTGCTCGCCATGCGGTCGAGCCAGCCGAAACTGCCCATGAAGCCGCGCAAGTCGTAGCACGGCTTCACCAGGCGATCATTCGGATCGGGCGTCTCCAGCGTGCCGTCGGCGTCTTGCTTCAGGAGGAAGATCTCGCATTCGATGCCGAGGTCGAAGCCGAAGCCCAGCTTGACCGCCTCGGCGAGCTGCCGCTTCAGCGCGACGCGCGTCGATAGCGGATAGGGCTGGCCGTGGAACATGAGGTCGGCCGGGGCCCAGGCGAGCTTCGGCTCCCACGGCAGCTGGATGACGCGGTCGAGATCCGGCACCGAGGCGAACTCGTCCTCGTTGGGCAATTGGCCCAGACCGTCGAGCGCATAGCCGGTGTAGAGTTCCGACCCATCCGCCATGTTAGCGAGGTGGGCGAGCGGCACCACCTTGCCCTTCTGCGCGCCGTGAATGTCGACGTAGGCCCCCACGACGTAGCGCACGCCCTTGGCGCGCAGCTCCTCCTGCAGGGCCGCCAAGCCCGGCGGCTTCACCAGCACGTTCATGTCGGCACCCTCGTGGTCGTCCTGACGCGTTCGTCGTAGGCGTGGGGGAGGGGTGGCTGTTCGGCGAGGCCGGCGGCCACAAGGGCGGTCAGGTCCTCGACCATCCAGCGGTAAAGCCGCTCGCCCAGCTCCCGCGTCGCCAGCGAGGGGAAGCCGGTGACGCCGTTGCGGCTGGTGCGGTTCACCGGATGAGCGAATACGCGGCCGGCGGTGCGATCCTCGTCGTCGGCCTGGGCGAGCTTGTCGGATCGCACCATCTCCGGCGCCAGCGCCATCATCAGCGCGGTCTCGGCCTCGTTGGCGTGCCAGTCCTCGGCGTCGGCGAAGTGCACGGCGCGGACGCGCTCGCTCATCGTCGCCGTGTTCACCAGCGCCAACATCAGGTCGTCGTACGTGGCGCGCAGCACCTCCAGCGCGCAGCGCAGCGGCGCCGCGTTGCCGACATGCGCGTTGACCAGGAACAGCCGCCGCACGCCGGAATGGTGGGCCCAGGTGCCGATCTGGACGACGAGTTGCGTCATCACCAGCGGATCGAGCGCGATCGTGCCCGGCCAGCGCCGCGAATGCCCCAGCGAGCAGCCGTAGGGCAGCGTCGGCAGCATCGGAGCGCCGGTGGCGCGCGAGACGTCGCGGCACAGCCGGTCGGCGAGCCTGGAGTCCATGCCGCAGCCCAGATGCGGGCCGTGCTGCTCGGTGGCGCCGACGGGCAGGATCGCGGCGCAGGAAGCGTGCCGCAGGTCGCCCGGCAGCTCCTCCCAGGTGCGCTCCGCCCAGGGCACGGGCTGCTCGGTCGCGGACCTCATTCGACCTCGTCCCCCAAGGCGGCGAGCCGGGTGACGACGTTGGAGGCGACCTCGTCGCCGGCCTCGCCCTCCTCGGCAGCCGGGTGGATCAGAGCGTCGAGCCGGGCACGGGTGGCGCGGTACTCCGGCTCGAAGGCCTGGCCCGCGCTGCGCGGGCGCGGCACCGGCACCTCGATCAGCTCGGCGACCCGGCCGGGGTTGGCGGCGAGCACGAGGATGCGATCGGCGAGCAGCACCGCCTCGTCGAGGTCGTGCGTTATGAAGACGATGGTGACGTCGATCTTGCGCCAGATCTCGAGCAGGTAGACCTGCATCCGCGCACGAGATTGCGCGTCCAGAGCCGAGAACGGCTCGTCCATGAGGAGGATGCGCGGCCGCACCGCCAGCGCCCGGGCGATCGCCACCCTCTGCTTCATGCCGCCGCTGAGTTGATGCGGGTAGGCATCGGCGAACTTCTCGAGACCGATCAGGGACAGCCACTCGCGCGCTTCGCGCTCGGCCGTGCGCCGGCTCTCGCCGCGTTCGCGCAGGCCGAACATCACGTTTCTCAGCACAGTGAGCCAGGGGAACAGCGTGTAGCCCTGGAACACCATGCCGAGGTCCGCGCACGGCCCGCGGACCGGCGTGCCGTCGACCAGCACGACGCCGGAGCTGGCGTCCTCAAGCCCGGCGAGGATGCGCACGAAGGTGGACTTGCCGCAGCCCGACGGACCAACGACGCAGAGGAATTCGCGCCGATGCGTCACCACGTCGATGCCGCGAAGCGCCTCCGTGGTGCCGCCGCCCGGCAGTGGGAACGTCTTGCCGAGTTGCTCCACGCGCAGCGCCACCTCGCGCGCCTTCATTCGGTCGAAGCGCTCGCGCACCTTGGGCGTCTGGTTGCGGTAGTCCGCGAGGTCGGGGGCGAGAACGCCGCTCATGCGTCCTCCCGCGACCAGGGGAACAGCCGGCGGCCGAGGATCGCCAGTACAATGTCGGTGCCGATGCCGACGAAGCCGATCACCAGGATGCCGGCATAGACGTTGGCGAAATGCTGGTAGCGCGCCTGCTGGGTGATGAAGAAGGTGATGCCGCTCGATGTGCCGATGAGTTCGGCCACGATGAGGTAGGTCCAGGCCCAACCGAGCAGGATGCGCTGATCGCGGAAGATCTGCGGCAGCACGGAGGGCACGATCACACGGGAGACCAGCCCGAAATTGCGCGATCCCAGCGTCAGCGCCGCCTCGACGAGCAGGCCGTCGATGCGCTTCACCGTGTTGGCGATGACCAGCACCTGCTGGAAGAACGTGCCGATGACGATGATCGCGATCTTGGGGCCGTCGTAGATGCCGAGGATCGCCACCATCAGCGCGCCGAAGGCCGGGGCCGGCATGTAGCGCACGAATTCGGTGAACGGCTCGATCAGCCGCGCCGCCGTCGGCGAGGCGCCGCAGGCGATGCCGAGCGGCACGCCGAGAGCCGAGGAGATGACGAAGCCCCAGAAGATCACCTGGATCGAGTGCCACAGGCTCTGCGGCATGCGGATCGCCTCGCCCTCGGTGGGCGGCTGCACGATGTTGTCCCACAGCGCCAGCGCCACCTCGTGCGGGGCCGGCAGGTACACCGGGTTGGCGGGCGTGCCTCGTGGCGGCGCGGTATGGTTGGCGGCGGCGCTGGCAACCTCGGTGTCGAAGGTGGCGCGGTCGAGCCGCATGCCCTTCTCAAGGTAATCGACAGCGCCGGGGTCGGAGATCGCGACGAACGGGTGCCACAAAAACGGCACGTAGGACATCGCCGACCACAACAGCAGAGGAAGCAGGAACGAAAGCACGGCGAACAGCGCACGTCGGCGCGGCGACAGCGGCTTCGGCGCGCCGATGTAGATGCGCCGGGCGCGACGGCGCGGCGGCACCGCCGAGGCCGCGATCGGCGGCGCCGGCTCGATGCCGTCGACCGAAGTGTCGGTGGCGCTGCCCGCCGTCATCGCGAGCCTACTTGGCGAGCGCGTCGGTGATGGCGGGATCGATGTAGGTCTTCACGTCCTGCGGGTCCTTGTAGACCTTGAACTTGACGTTGAAAGCGTCGGCGTTCTTGCTGGAGCCATAGAGCGAGCCGAAACCAGCCTTGTCGACGTAGACCTTCTTCGCCTCCTCGATCGTGAGCAGCTTGGTGCCTTTCAAGAACTTGCCGTAGGTCTCGGGCGTGACGCCGGTGCGCGCCGCCATGATCTTCAGCGCGTCGGGCTGGGTCTTCGGATCTTCGATGTACTTGACCACCTTGTCCCAAACACCGACGAGCTTCTTCCAATCCTCCTTATGCGCGGCGTAGCTCTCCGGCTTCACCGCGATGACGTCATAGATAAGGCCCGGCTGCTGCGCCGAGGTGTAGAGCGGGTGCGCGCCGGGATCGCCCTTCATCGCCTCGCCTGCGATCGGCTGCCAGGCGCCGATGGCGGCGACCGAGCCCGACGACAGCACCTGAGGCGTCTCGTTGGTCTTTGCGTTGACGAGCGTGACGTCGGTGTCAGGGATGTGCATCTTGGCGAGTCCATTCTCAAGCAGCAGGTGCTCGACCAGCCCAACCTCGATCCCGACCTTCTGACCCCGGAGGTCGGCGAGGCTCTTGGTGCCCGGCTTGCCGACGATAATATCATTGCCGTTGGAATAATCGGTCAGCATGATCATGATGCTTTTGGCGCCGTTGCCGCCCATGACGAGGGCGTCGCCGTTGGTGACCATGTCGGCGTCGAGCTTGCCGGCGGAGAAGGCGTCCATCGAGGCCGAATAATCGAACCACTCGAACTTGGCGTCGACGCCGGCGTCCTTGACCCAGCCCTTGTCGATGGCGACCTGCCAGGCGACCCAGCCGGGCCAGTCGCTGTAGCCGATGTGCAGCGAGTCGGCTGCCACGGGTGCAGCCGACCCGAATGCCAGAGCCGCGGCCAAGGCCGCCCGGGCTACCTTCCAGGCGTGACGAAAGCGCATTGATAGCTCCTCGCTAGCGTATTACGATATTCCATGTTCGTATTACGACGTCACATAGTGGTACAAATCCCATGCCAGAAATCTCGGACGTCGAGCCCGGCCATGTAGATACGGCGCGCGGTTTCAGGAAACGGACGCTCGTCTGCCGCACCAGCCTTTCGCTGCCCGAGGATCTGCTCGGCGAGCTCGATGCGATGGTCAAGGCGCGCGGCTTCGCCAGCCGCTCTCAGGCGGTCGCGACCATCCTGCACCGTTCGCTTGTTGCCCTCCGGCACGAGATCGGCGACAGGGTCATGGTCGGCACCATCACGCTCTTCTACGACAACAAGGTCGCGGGACTGCGCGGGCGCTTGGCCGATCTGCAGCAGGACAACATCGCCGAGGTGATCTCCTCCCTCCACGTGCACCTCGCCGACAACCAAACGCTCGAGGTCATGCTGGTGCAGGGACCGGCACGCACGCTGCAGCGCATCGCCGACGAGGTAATCACGCAGAAGGGCGTGATCTCCGGGCACCTGGAGCTCGCCGCCGCCTTGATCCCCCAGGTGCACCCGTTCAGCTGACGGCCCGAGGCGTCGACTTGCTGCGGCGAGGCCTACCGCGCGAGAGCACCGAGGCTTGTCGGCCGGCGCTCACTGCGAGCGCTGCCGTCAGCGTGGCATGGCGCTTGCGGCCGGGTGCGGGAACGGAGACTGTCGCCATGGCCGCTGATGCTGCCCATTCGCCCGACGACGGTTTGGAGTCGCTCGGCTACAAGCAAGAACTCCAACGCAGCCTCGGACCCTTCGCCTCGTTCGCCTCCGGCTTCTCGTTCGTATCGATCCTGACGACCGTGTTCGAGCTCTTCGCCCTCGGGTTCAAGTTCGGCGGCCCGGCCTTCTTCTGGACCTGGCCGATGGTCTTCGTCGGACAGTTTGCCGTCGCGCTCGTCTTTGCGGAACTCTCGACCCGCTATCCCGTGTCGGGTGCGATCTATCAATGGTCGCGCCGCATATCGACAGGTCCGGTCGGCTGGTTCGCCGGCTGGTTCATGATGATCGGCTACATCGTCAGCGTCGCCGCCATCGCACTCGCGATGCAGACTGTACTGCCGGGCGTGTGGAGCGGCTTCCAGCTGATCGGCACCGACCCATCCGTGACCTCGCCCGACGGCGGGGCTAACGCCATCGTGCTTGGCTCGCTGACGATCGTCGTTTGCGCGATCATCAGCTCAATTGGCGTCCGGCGCATGGCGGTGCTCACCAGGATCGGGGTGGCGGTCGAGATCGTCGGCGTGGTGCTGATGATCGGCGTCCTGTTCTTCAAGGCGCAGCGTGGACCAGCAGTCCTCTTCGACACGGGCAAGGTTGCGGGCCATGGCAGCTATCTCTGGCCTTTCCTCACCTCGGCGCTGATGGCGACCTACGTGATGTACGGTTTCGACAGCGCCGCCGAACTCTCCGAGGAGACCAACGATCCTCGCCGCACCGCGCCTGCGGCCATCACGCGTTGCATGCTGGTGTCGGCGATCGGAGGAGGTCTGATCATCGTCGGCACGCTCATGGCCGCGCCCTCGCTGACCTCGGGCGAACTGGCCAAGGATGGGATCGCCTACGTGCTCAAGGCGCAGGTGGGCGACATGTTCGGCCGTACGCTCCTGGCGATCGTCGCGGTGGCGATCTTCTCGGCGACCCTGGCGATCCAGGCCTCGGCGACGCGCGTGATGTTCTCCATGGCACGAGACGGCCGGCTGCCGTTCTCGGCGGCCCTCTCGCGCGTTTCTCCGCGCACCCACACGCCGCTCCTACCGGGTCTCGTGGTATGCATGCTCGCGATCGCTGTCCTTTGGATCAACTATGGCCAGCCCGACGTCTTCACCAATGTCACGGCCGTCGCCGTGGTGATCGTCTACGGCGCCTACCTCATGGTCACCGTACCGCTGCTCTATCATCGTCTTGCCGGGCACGTGGAGCATACTCGGTGCGATGCACACTATTTCAATCTCGGGCGCTGGGGCCTGCCCATCAACGTCGTCGCGGTGCTGTTCGGCGCCGGGCTCATGATCGACGTTGGCTGGCCGCGCGCGTCCGTCTACGATCCCGCGGGCGGCCACTGGTACCTCCAATGGTTCGCCGCCCTTTTCGTGTTCGCTGCTTCTCTTCTCGGTGCGCTGGCATTCTCGATGCTATCGCGGGCGCAGGTCTCTGCATCAGTTTCGGCAAAGCGCTCCTAAAGATCTTCGATCATTCAGCGGCGCTACGCCTCGCCATGAACGCTGCCGTCAAGATTAGTTAGCAACGCTTGGGAGCTCGTCGACGTGCGCAGCTTCTAAGGCGAAGGACGACTGCTTTCAGGATTGTGACTGCGAGACAGGAACGTCTGAACGTGGCGCAGTGCAGCCCGGCTGCTCTACGACGTGAGCTGGCCAACAGCAGTCCGTCCGCTGCTGGTCAGTCCGAGTGGGCAGCTAGACATACCCTGCCCCGTCAAACACCGATTGCCAACCTCGCTAGCCGCAGAGGCTCTGTTAGCCCGTGCTCGCAACGCGACCGCCGTTCTTGCGGCATAAGCGTGTTGCCCGCGGCACAATCAGCTGGCTAAAGGCAGGTGCACTGTCAGTGTTTAGCCCTGGCAAGCTGGGCTCAAGCCGCAGCTCGCCGCCATAAAGCTCGACGAGTTCGCGTGCGATGGTGAGGCCAAAGCCGAAGCCCGGCATCTGCTCGTCCAGCCTTCGGCCGGGCTGCAGGACCACGGCGACGTCCTCTCTGGTCAGACCCGGACCGTCGTCGGCGATCGTCACGCGGGCGAGCCGGCCGTCGCGCGACGCCGAGCACATGACGCGGCCGCGGGCGAACCTGAAGGCGTTGTCGAGCAGGTTGCCGAAGATCTCGTCGACATCATTGCCTTCGCAAGCGACGCTAAGGTCATCGGGCACGTCGAGCGCCAGCGTGATCGCACGATCGGCGTGAATGCGGCGGAGGGCGTCGCCGATGTCGGCGAGGTGCGACGCCAGTGCCGTGCGCGAGCGCTCCGGCCCGGCGAGCGCCGCAGCGCGGGCTCGGCCGAGATGGTGGCGCATGCGCAGGTCGATCTGCGCCAGCAGCAGCGTCATGTCGGCCTTGCCCGGACCTTCGAGCCGCTCCACGCCGAGCTGCAGCGTAGCCAGCGGCGTCTTGAGGCCGTGAGCGAGGTTGGCGACGTTGCGGCGGCCTTCTCCAGGTTGGCGGTGTTCCGCTCGAGCAGCCCGTTCATCTCGGTTACGAGGGGTTCAATCTCGGCAGGTTGGTAAGCCAGCAGCGGCGCGCCAGAGATGGCGGAAGCCAACAGCGCGACGGCCGCCATCGGGAGCAAGGCCGAGGGGGTGCGCGCGAGACGCGCGTCCCCGAAAGGCCGGTCCGGCGCTTCATTTCGCCTTTTCGATCTTCGTGACGGTGTAGTCGCCCTCGGTCCCCTCGACGTCGAAGGTGACGTGGTCGCCGGCCTTGACGCCCTTCAGCATGGAGGGGTCGGCTACGCGGTAGCCCATCGTCATCGCGTCCATCTCGAGCTTCGGGATGGCCCCGTGCTTCAAGGTGACCTTCCCGGCTCCGGCGTCGACCTTCGTCACCTCAGCCTTGTAGGGCTGCGCGGCGCGGGCAGTACCGCCGGCGAGCGCGAGGGACAGGAACGCGGCAAGCGTGACGTGTCTGGTCTTCATCTTCGGTCTCCATGCTTTGTGATAGTCGGATTGACGGCGCAGGGCTCCTGCCCTCAGTCGTGGTTCATCGCCTGGTGCGAGCGGCGCGGATCGACGACGCTGTAGCCGGCGGGGGCCTCGGCCGCCTTGGCCTTCGCCGGCTGCGGCGCATCGCCGCCCTTCCACTCGTGGGCGATGGTGCCGGGCGGGTTTCTGTAGGGGCCGGGGTCCTTGAAATCACCCGCGGCGAGACCCGGACGGACCTTCAGCGTGGTGAACATGCCGCCCATCTCGACCGAGCCGAACTGGCCGTCGCCGGTCATCATCGGCAGCGTGTTCTCAGGCAGCGGCATCGCCATGTCGGCCATGCCCGCCATGCCCTTGGTGCCCATCGGCATGTAGCCGGGCGAGAGCTTGGCGATCTGCTTGGTCGTGCCTTTCATATTGGCGCCGATGTACGTGCGCACTTGGTGGCCCATGGCGTTCATCGTATGATGCGACTTGTGGCAGTGCATTGCCCAGTCGCCCGGGTTCTCGGCGACGAACTCGATCGCCCGCATCTGCCCGACGGCGCAGTCGACGGCGACCTCCGGCCACCACGCGCGCTCGTCGACCCATCCGCCGTCCGTGCCTGACACGTGGAACGAATGGCCGTGGATGTGGATGGGATGGTTGGTCATGGTCAGGTTGCCGAAGCGGATCCTGACATTCTCGCCCTGGCCGGCGACGAGCGGGTCGATGCCGGGGAAAACCCGCGAGTTGAAGGTCCACAAGTTGAAGTCGAGCATCTCGTTGACCTTCGGCGTGTAGGCGCCGGGCTCGATCAGGTAGCTGCTCATCAGGAAGACGTAGTCGCGGTCGACCGGCCGGAAGGTCGGGTCCTTCGGATGCACGACGAAGAAGCCCATCATGCCCATGGCCATCTGCACCATCTCGTCGGCGTGCGGGTGGTACATGAAGGTGCCCGAGCGAGGCAGCTGGAACTCGTAGACGAAAGTCTTGCCCGGCGGGATGCCGGGTTGGGTCAGGCCGACGACG